>CADCTO010000599.1 GCA_902805585.1 uncultured Armatimonadota bacterium
TGCACCTCGAAGCCGTCGCCGATGCCGCGCAGCAGCATGATGGTCAGCTCGCCGCCCAGGTGTTCCCGGAACTCGGTCAGCCCGCGCAGGACGCTTCGCGGGTGCTCGGGCCGGTCCAGATACTGGCCCATTTCCGGCGTATACAGCGCGAAACCCACGTCGGCCAGCACGTTCAGCACACGTCGCCAGTCCGTTTCCGGCAGGTACCCGCGCAGGAAGGAGTAGGTCGCGTCCAGCGCGATGCCGATGGCGACCGCCTCGCCGTGGCGCAGTCCGTAGTCGGTGAGCTGCTCCAGCTTGTGCGCGGCCCAATGGCCGAAGTCCAGGGGGCGCGACGAGCCCAGCTCGAACGGGTCGCCGCTCCCGGCGATGTGCTGGAGGTGCAGTTCGGCGCAGCGGTGGATCAGGCGCTGCATCGCGATCATGTCCCGGCCGCGGAGCGCGCTCGCCTCCTGCTCCAGAAAACCGAAGAAGCCGGGGTCTTTGAGCAGGGCGACTTTCACCGCTTCCGAGATGCCCGAACGCCAATCCCGCTCGCTCAGGGTCGTCAGGAACCGCGCGTCGTTGATGACGGCGACCGGCGGCGCGAACGCCCCCAGAAAGTTCTTCTTGTGGAACGCGTTGACGCTGTTCTTGACGCCGACCGCCCCGTCGTTCTGCGAAAGCACGGTGGTCGGGATACGGATCAGCCGGACGCCCCGGTGCGCGGTCGCCGCCGCGTAGCCCGCCATGTCGATGACCGCCCCGCCGCCGACCGCGACGATGTACGAGTGCCGGCAGATCCCGCCTTCATGGACGGCTTGAAGAATGGCATCGACATGGCGCGGATCGTTCTTAACGCGCTCGCCGCCCGGCACGATCAGCGGCATCCCGACCGGGGTGAGAACATCGGCGTTCCGTCGGCAGTAGGCGTCGATGGCGCCGAGCAGCCCGGGGTGATGCTCGCGCACGCCGTCGTCCACGACGAACAGGACCTTGCGCGGCGAATCGGTGCCCGAGCGTATGACGTCGCGCAACAAGGGATTGTCGCCGTCGAACACGCCCGTGGTGAAGTGGACCGCGTACCGGAACGTGACCTGTATTTCCTGTTCGATACTGCGCAACATTCAGGTGACCATGAACCGGCGTGCCAGCGCGCCGGCGACCAGCAGGAGCGACAACACTACGATACCATACAAGGGGCCCGCGTACCCGGCAGCGAGGGCCGCGTCCAGCACAATCAGCGACAGGACGCCCGCCTTGACCGCGGTACGCAGCCGGTCGGGCGACGGCTCACGGTACGCGCGCCAGAACGGCGGAACGACGCGCCAGGCGAAGAACGCCAGGAACGGCGCCAGCGGGAGCAGCAAAAATCCGGGCGTCAGGGCGAGCAGCGGCAGGGCGATCAGGACCAGACCCAGCAAGATGAGTGCCAGCAGGCCCGTCCGCCGCGTGCCGCCGTGCACTTCGCCCCGGCTGATGGCCGTGATCGCCGCGATGTAGGCGACGGGGATCAGCGCCAGGTACCAGCGCTCGGCGACCAGTGCGGGCACGGCGCTCACCCCGAGGAGCAGGTTCAGGCCCCGGCAGGTCCCCATGTTGATCGGGCCGAAGACCGGGCGGTGCTTGCCCCACGCGTCGTACAGCACGGCGCAGGCGGCGATCAACGCGGCCAGCACCCCGCTTGTGAGCGAGATGAGAAAGGCGGCGCCGATCCCTGCTGTCAGCAAGACTGCGCCCAGCGCCGCCGCGCCGCGCACCGAAGCGCGGCCGCTCGGCAAGGGGCGTTCGGGCCGCTCGACCGCGTCTAGCGGCGCGTCGAACACGTCGTTCAGCACGACGCCGCCCGCGTACAGGCAGGTGGTCGCCAGGAACAGGCAGAGCAGCGCGGGGTCAACCGGGCGCCCGGACGCCGCATAACCGGCCAGCACGTCCGCGCCCGCGGTCACCACGTTGGGCGGCCGCATGAGCTGCACGTAGGCGCGCAGTCTGCCCTTCCGCCGGTCTGCCGTTTCCATTGTCGCCACCTAACCCCCCTGCCCCCTTCCCTGACGAGCCCTCCGGGAGGGAAGGGGGAGCCAGCGGCGGAGGCGAAGCGAGTTCCACCGGACTCCCGTCTGCCCCATGCCTCGCGCGAAGCATCGCCAGGAGATCGTGATTAGCTCCCCCTTCCCTCCCGGAGGGCTCGTCAGGGAAGGGGGCAGGGGGGTTAGGTACTCTGCAACTGACCCTGCAGGCGCCCCTGCGCCAGCCGCCGGTTGATGACCTCCCAGTTGACCGTGTTCCACCACGCCGCCAGGTAGTCGGCCCGGCGGTTCTGGTACTTCAGGTAGTACGCGTGCTCCCACACGTCGTTGCCCAGGATGGGGTACGCGCCCTCCATCAAGGGGTTGTCCTGGTTTGCGGTGGTCGTGATCGCGAGTTTCCCGTCCTTGCCGTGGACCAGCCAGACCCACCCGCTGCCGAAGCGCTTCGTCCCGGCGTCGTTGAAGGCGGTCTTGAACGCGTCGAAGCTGTTGAACGTCCCGTTGATCGCCTGGCCGATCGTCCCCGTCGGCGGCCCGCCGCCGCCCGGCTTCATGATCTGCCAGAACATCGTGTGGTTGACGTGCCCGCCGCCGTTGTTACGAACCCCCGCCCGCACGGCTTCCGGCAGGCTGTTCAGGTCACGGATCAACTGCTCGGGGCTCTTGCCCCGCAGCTCCGGGGTATTCGCCGCCAAACCGTTCAGGTTACTGACGTAGGTCGCGTGGTGCCGGTCGTGGTGGATCTGCATCGTGCGCGCGTCGATGTGCGGCTCCAGCGCACGGAACGAGTACGGCAGGGGTGGCAGCTCGAACGGCCCTTTGGCCGCCGCGGGCTGCGGCGCGGCCAGCGCTTCCCGTCCGCCCGTAACAAGGGCCAGTGCCGCGGGCGCCGCCAGGGCGCACCGCAGGAAGTCGCGCCGGGAGGACCGGCCTCGGTCCGCCATCTCTACGGCCATATCGTGTTCACCACGAGAATCGTTTCGCATCGTATATCCCTTTCATGATTCCTACGCAGGTTCTGCCTCCACCAATTCCGCGCCCGGCGTCGGCAATCCTCTCGGAGGGGCGGCCAGGGCATCCCTACCAGTCCGTGATGAAGCCGTCGGAGGTCTCGTACAGGGGGTTTGTCCACGTCTCGAACGGGTTGGCCCGGATGTAGTCCTCGTCCACTTCGATGCCCAGGCCCGGCTTCTGCGGGACGGGGATGCAGCCCTCGGCGTCGGGAACGAACGGCTCGCGCAGGTACTGAGCGCCCAGCGCGACGACTTCCTGGATCAGGAAGTTCGGCGTGGCGGCGTCCATTTGGAGACAGGCCGCGGTCGAGATCGGGCCCAGTGGGTTGTGCGGGGCGACCGAGATAAAACGCGTCTCGGCGTGCGCGGCGATCTTGCGCCCTTCCCAGATGCCGCCGCAATGGCACAGGTCCGGCTGCACGATGGCGACCGCCTCCTGCTCGATCACGTCCCGGAAGCCCCAGCGCGTGAACAGCCGCTCGCCCGTCGCCAGCGGCGTCCGCACCGCGCGGGCGACCCGCGCGAGCGAGGCCGGGCTTTCCGGCAGAACCGGCTCCTCCACAAAGAACGGCTTCATGTCCCACAGCGCGTCGATGATCTGGACCGCCATGGCGGGCGAGACCCGCCCGTGCAGGTCTACCGCTATGTCGATCCCGTCCCCCACCGCCGCCCGCAACGCCTCCATGCGCGTCACGACGGCTTTGACGGCGTCCGCGCCGTCCACCGCTGCCGTCGCCTCCAGCGGCGTCATTTTGAACGCCGTATAGCCCTGCGCCACCGCCGTGTGCGCCCGTTCGATCAGCGCCTCGACCGTGTCGCCGCCGACCCAGCAATAGGTGCGGATACGCTCGCGGCACGCC
>CADCTO010000600.1 GCA_902805585.1 uncultured Armatimonadota bacterium
GGGGACAGGTCGAGCGCCAAATGATCCGCCAGATCAACCACTTCGTCGAAGAGCCGGAAGGCAAGGTGAAAAACGTGGTCATCGGGAAGTTCGCCACTCAGTAGATCGCGGGTAGGGGAAGTCGGAGGCAGGCGAACGCCGCACTGGCCCGCGACCCCGCCCGCACTCCGTCCCTGCCGCCCCCTGTGGAAAATACCGGGAATCGCCATAATGGGGGATGAGGACATGCTTTGGTAGAGGTTCTGTCACAGGAAGAGATCGAGGCCCTGCTTACCGCGATGGGCCGCGAGCCGGACGACGCGCCCGCGACCGGGGCGCCGGCGGAGGCACCGGCGCCTAAGCCGGGCTCGTCCACGCCCCGGGGGCCCCGTGCGCCCGCCCGCGCCTTCACGCCGCCGGTCGTGGACGCGGCGACGGCGGTGCGCGCCCCCGTCGCCTACCAGCTGTACGATTTCCGCCGGCCCGACAAGTTTTCCAAAGACCAGATGCGCACGCTCCAGATGGTCCACGAGACGTTCGCCCGCATGTACGCCTCGTCGCTGTCCGGGTACCTCCGGTCGAGCGTGCATCTGGAACTGCTGTCCGTCGAACAGATCCCGTACGACGAGTTCATCCGCTCCCTCGCCGACAACCCGCTGATCGCCGTCTTCTCCATGCCGCCCCTCACCGGCCAGTCGCTCATGGAAGCCGACATCAACATCTTCTTTTCCATGATGGACCGCCTCCTGGGCGGACCCGGCCAGGCCACCGCCCGCCGCGCCGATCTGACCGAGATCGAGAAGACGCTGGCGACCCAGATCGTCCGGCGCGGCCTGAACGAGCTGAGAAACGCGTGGGAGAGCATCGCGGCGGTGGAGCCGACCCTGGACGGCGTGGAGACCAGCGCGCAGTTCGTGCAGATCGTTCCGCCCAACGACACGGTCGTCCTGCTGCTGTTTCAGGTCAAGGTCGGCGACGTGCTGGGGACCATGACCTTGTGTCTGCCGTATGTGTCGCTCAAATCGATCTCGTCCAAGCTTTCCGCCCAGCGCTGGTTCGCCTCGACCGGCAAGAAGGCGGGCGACGGCGGGCACGCCCGCCAACTGACCCGACTGATCCAGACGACCCAGGTGCCGTGTGTCGCGCGGTTGGGGACGGCCAACATCACCGTGGAAGATCTGCTGCGGCTCGCGCCCGGCGACACGATCCTGACGAGCACGCCGTACGGCGGCGACATCGACATCCTGGTCGGCCGCAGCGTCAAGTTCCGGGCACAGGCGGGCACCCGGCGCCGCAAGATGGTCGTGCGCATTCAAAACGTGGTCGAGACCGCGCCCGAGGACGAAGATCCCCTGGCGGCGTGGCGCGGACCGTAGGTGGTATAGACGTGCTGGATCCGTCGGATATCGAAGGGGCGCTGGCCGCCGTGAAGGGCGGCGGGGGGGAGACGGAACCGGCCTCCGCCCCGGCCGTCGCCGCGCGCCCGGTGGAGCCCGCGCGCAGCGTGTTCGCCCCGCTCGACGAGCCCGAAGCGGCGTCCGGCGTCGAGGCGCAGAACCTGGACATCGTGATGGACATCCCGCTGGAGGTGTCCGTCGAACTGGGACGCAAGCGGATGAGCATCCGCGACATCCTGGACCTGGGCTCGGGCTCCATCGTGGAGCTGGACCGGGTGGCGGGTGAGCCCGTGGACCTGCTCGTGAACGGACGCCTGGTCGCGCGGGGTGAGGTCGTGGTGATCGAGGACAATTTCGGCGTCCGTATCACGGAGATCGTCGGCGTGACGCCCCGCGCCGCCCAGCCGAAGGCGGCGGAGTAGGCGGATGCCCGGCCGTTCCCCACGGCGCCTTTTGCGCCTCGTTTTCCTCGTAGTACTGCTGTGCTGGGGCCGGGCTCCGGCAGATGCGGCCCCCGCTGCGCCGTCACCCGTCCGGGGCGAGGGGGTAGTGATGTACTATCGTACCCATCCCGGCCAGACCCTGGACGACGTCGTCCGCACCCTGGCCGCGAACCCGCGCATCCTGCGGCGGCTGAACCGGAACAAGATCGGTCCCCGGGGCGAGATCGCTCCCTACACCCTGCTCACGGTCCCGACAAACCCCGAAAACGCCGGCGTCGTGCAGGGGGCCGTACCGCCGCCCGCCGCGCGGAGAACGGACGATCCGGCCACACCGAAAGCGGCTGCGACCGGGGCGGAGGGTGTCCGGACACCCTCCGCCGCCCCGAACCCGCCCGCGCCCGGGGCCGCTGCCCGCCCTCAGCCGGAGCCCGCTCCGGTCGCTCAGGCCCCGGGCGCGGACACGGCCGGCTACGAGACCCGGCCGTCGCCGGTCGTGTACGACCCGCGGACGGCGGCCCCCCTCGGCACGGTGGTAGGGCGGCTCGTCGGCGCGACACTTCTGGTCGTGCTGGCGATCTACGGCTTCCTCCGCCTCGCCCGACGCTTCGGCTGGGAAGCGTCCCTGGCGCGCGCGGCGGCGCCGAAGGGACGCGCGGCGCGGCGCGAAGACGCCGCGCCGCCCGCGGCCGAACCGCCGCTCGCTTTCGACGAACTGCTGCGCGGAGCGGCCCGCCCGCGCGACCTGCCCGACCCGGCCGCGCCGCGCCAAAATACCCCGCCGTTCACCCTGATGGGTTCCGGGCCGGAAGCCAATACTATTACCGGCACCAAGGCTTTCGGTCCGGAACCCGATGACGAAGACGAAGACAAGAACATCCCCGAGACTTCCCTGGAAGACGCCCTGCGGCGTCGCCGGAGCCGCGCCTGAGGGCGTCGCCGGACCCCGCGCCACGCTGCGCCGCGCCCCGCGCCTGTTTTGCTTCTGCCTGCTGTCCGGGCTGCTGCTGGCCCTGTTCGGCCACCAGGCGCAGGCGCAGGGCATCCCGATCCCGCGTTTGCCCGGCGTCGAGTCCGCCAAGAGCCCCCAGGACGTCGCGAACACCCTGGTCGTCCTGTTCCTGCTCACCGTCCTGTCGCTGTCCCCGGCGATCCTGATCCTGATGACCCCGTTCCTGCGCATCTCGATCGTGCTGGGGATGCTCCGGCAGGCGCTGGGCACGCCGCAAGTCCCGCCCAACCAGGTGATCCTGGGCCTGTCGCTGTTCCTCACGTTCTCGATCCTGTCGCCCCAGATCCGGGAGATCAACGACCAGGCCGTGCAGCCGTATATGGCCGGCAAGTTGGCCTTCCCGGCCGCCGTCGAGCGCGCGTCGCAGCCGATGCGGCGGTTCATGGTCCGCCAGACCTACAAGAACGATCTGAACTTTTTCATCAAGCAGTCCGGCCTGCCGGCCGAGGGCAGCGGCAAAGCGATCGCGCAGGACAAACTGCCGCTCACGGTCGTCGTCCCGGCCTTCGTGATCTCGGAACTGAAGACCGCGTTCCTGATGGGCTTCTTCATCTACGTGCCGTTCCTGATCATCGACCTCGTCGTCGCCTCGCTCCTGATGAGCATGGGCATGATGATGCTGCCGCCGACCGTCATCTCGCTCCCGGCCAAGATCCTTCTCTTCGTGCTCGCCGACGGCTGGCACCTGATTGTCGGCAGTCTGGCCGCGAGCTTCCAGAGGTAAACCACCATGTCCCAGGGCGAGGTCCTCGATTTCTCGCGGCAGGCGCTGTGGACGGCCTGCCTGGTCGGTATGCCGATCCTCGTCCTTTCGCTCGTCATCGGCGTCGCGGTCAGCATCTTCCAGGCGATGACGCAGATCCAGGAAGCGACCCTCTCGTTCGTGCCCAAGATCCTGGTCATCGTCCTCGGCTTCGTCGTCCTCGGCCCGTGGATGCTGGCGACCCTGGTGCGCTTCACCGCCGACGTGTTCCGCAACCTGCCGAACATGATCCGCTAGCCTCCTTCAGGCAACCGAGCTATGGGCGAAGTCTTTT
>CADCTO010000601.1 GCA_902805585.1 uncultured Armatimonadota bacterium
GCGCCAAGGAACTGGTCCTGTTCCCGCGCCAGACCTGCCCGGAGCACCGGCACCCGCCCGTGGGCGGCGAGCCCGGCAAGGAGGAGACGTTCCGCTGCCGCCGGGGCGACGTGTTCCTGTACGTCCCCGGTCCCGCCACGCCCTCACCCGGCGCCCGCCCGCCCGGCGACGAAGCGGGCGGGCGCTACACCGTGTTCCACGAAATCCATCTGACGCCGGGACAACAGTACACCATCCCCCCCGACACGCTCCACTGGTTCCAGGCGGGCGACGGGGGAGCCGTGGTGTCCGAATTCTCGACGCGCTCGCGGGACGAGTTCGACGTCTTCACCGACCCGGCGGTCGAGCGGGAAACGCGGGTGCAGCAGCCATGACCAACCACGAGATCGCGCGGCGGTTCGCGCGGATCGCGGACGTTCTGGAGATCCAGGGCGAGAACCCGTTCAAGGTGCGGGCCTACCGGCGCGCGGTCGACGCCATCGACGCGCTGACGGAACCGCTGGCCGACATCGAGGCGCGGGGCGGACTGGAGAACATCGAGGGCTTCGGCGAGGCGATCATCGGCAAGACCCGGGATTTCCTGCGCACGGGCACGACCAAACTCTACGAACAGCTCAAGGACGCCGTGCCGTCCGGCGTCATCGAGATGGCGGCCATCCCCGGCGTCGGCCCCAAGACGGCGAAAGCGTTGTGGGAGGCGCTGCAGGTCACGTCTCCCGAGGAGCTGGAGGCGGCGGCACGGGAAGAACGCGTCCGCGCCGTGCCCGGGTTCGGCGCGACCAAGGAGAAGAATCTGCTTGCGGCCATCGAGCGGTCCCGGCGCCTGTCCGAGCGGCTCCCGATCTTCGTCGTGCTGCCCTACGCCGAACGCCTCCGGCGGGAACTGCTCGGGCGGCCCGAGGTCGGGCGCATCGAGCTGGCGGGCAGCCTGCGCCGGGGGCGCGACACGGTCGGCGACATCGACCTGGTGGGGATCTCGTCGGACCCGGACGCGACCATGGAAGCCTTCACCAGACTGCCGGGGATCACCGAGACGCTGATCCAGGGACCGGCCGACACCGCCGTGCTGTGCGACCTGGGCCTGCGCGTGGACCTCCGGCTGACGTCCCCGGAGAACTTCGGGACGCTGCTGCACCACTTCTCTTCCGGGCAGGCGCACAACATCAAGCTGCGCGACCTGGCGGACGAGAAGGGGCTCAAGATCAACGAGTACGGCGTCTTCCGCAAGGAGACCGGCGAGGAGTTGTTCCGGGGCGAGGACGAGGCGCAGGTGTACGAGGCGCTCGGCCTGCCGTTCATCCCGCCCGAACTGCGCGAGGACCGCGGCGAGATCGAGGCCGCCCGGCGCGGGAAACTGCCTCGCTTGATCACGGAAGCGGACTTCCGCGGGCAGCTCCACTGCCATTCGACCTACAGCGACGGCAAGGCCACGATACGCGAAATGGCGCAGGCGGCCGCCGAGCGGGGCTACGCGTACCTGGCCATCACGGACCATTCGCGCTCCCTGCAGGTCGCGAACGGCCTGTCGCGCGAACGGCTGCTCGCCCAGATCGAGGAGATACGGGCGCTCAACCGGGAGTTGGCGGGGCGCATCACCCTCCTGACCGGGCAGGAGGTGGACATCCTGGCGGACGGCTCGCTCGACGGCGACGAGGATGTCCTCGCCCAACTCGACGTCGTGGTCGGCTCGGTCCACATCCGGCACCGGGAGGACGAGGCCCAGATGACGGCCCGCGTCCTCAAGGCCGTCGAGAACCCGCACCTCGACATCCTGGGGCACCCGACGGGCCGCCTGCTGGGCAAGCGCGAACCGTTCCCCATCGACATCGAGGCCGTCATCGCCGCGGCGGTGCGGACCGGCACCGTCCTGGAGGTCAACGCCGCCCCGGAGCGCATGGACCTGTCCGACGTGTACGCCCGGCGCGCAAAAGACGCCGGGGCGCGGCTGACGGTCAACACGGACGCCCATTCGGCGGCGGGGCTGGGCGGCCTGATGTGGGGCCTGTTCATGGCCCGCCGCGCCTGGCTCGAACCGGACGACGTCATCAACACCTTTCCCATCGACCGGCTGCGGGCCGCGCTCAAAGATGCAGCCGCTCGCGCGTAGCTTCTACCTCCAGGGTACTCTGCTCGCGGCGCGCGCCCTGCTGGGCAAGACGCTGGTGCGCCGCTTCGACGACGGCCGGATCGCGACGGGGCGCATCGTCGAGACCGAAGCGTACACGCAGGACGATCCGGCCTGCCACGCCTTCCGCGGCCTCACCAAATCGAACAAGACCATGTGGGGGGCGCCGGGGCACGCCTACATCCACATCAACTACGGCCTCCACTACTGCCTGAACGCGGTCACCGCGCCCGAAGGGGTCGCCGAGGCCGTCCTCATCCGCGCGATCGAGCCGCAGGAGAACGCCCGCCTCCTGTGGCGGAACACCTTCGGCGAACCGCCCGAGGAGCCCACGGACGACGGAGCGTTCGACACGCTGGCGCGCGCCGACCGCCGTCTTACTTCCGGCCCCGGCAAACTCACGCGCGCCCTGAAGGTGGACCGGGCCTTCGACGGGACGGACTTGACGAGCGCCGCCGGCGCCCTGTTCTTCGGCGACGGGGACGATGACGTGCCGGACGCTGCGGTGGTCACCACGACGCGCATCGGGATCACCAAGGGCGCCGATTTCCCGTGGCGCTTTTACGTGCGGGCCTCGCCCTTCGTGTCGCGCCGCTGATGCCGCCCGCCCCTGCCTGGCCCGCGCCGTCCCATCTGCTGCTCGCCCTCGCGCTCGCCGGCGGGGTCGCGCTGGCGGCCCGCCGGGTGGGATCGCTTTCCACCTCCGGCGCGGCGGCGGCGGCCGCGGTGGGTTTCCTCCTCTTCGGCCTGGGCGGCGGGCCGGGCGCGGGCGCACTGCTCCTGTTCTTTGTCACTTCGTCGCTGCTTTCCCGCTGGCGCCGGGGCGACAAGGAGCGCCTCCAGTTCGAGAAGGGCGGCGAGCGCGACGCCGGCCAGGTGCTGGCGAACGGGGGGGTCGCCGCCGCGTGCGCGCTGCTGCTGCCGTTCGTGCCCGATGCGGCGTGGCCCCGTGCCGCCCTGCTGGGCGCGCTGGCCGCCGCCAACGCGGACACCTGGGCGACCGAGATCGGCTCGCTCGCCGGCCGCGCGCCCCGGCGGATCACCACGTTGCGGCCGGCGCCCCCGGGGGAATCCGGTGCCGTGTCGCTGCCGGGCACGCTGGCCGCGCTCGCCGGGGCGGCTCTCGTCGCGCTCGTGGCGGCGGGGTGGGGGCTGGGCTCGGCCGGGGTTGTCGCGGTCACCGTCGGCGGTTTCGCGGGCGCCCTGGTCGATTCGCTGCTGGGCGCCACCGTGCAGGCGCAGTACCGGTGCCCCCGTTGCGGCCGGTTGACGGAGCGGCGTGTTCACTGCGACGGCCAGGTCACCGAGCGAGCGGCGGGCGTTTCCGCCATCGGCAACGATGCGGTGAACGCGATGGCGACGCTCGCGGGTGCGGCCATCGCGGGGGGCCTCCGGACGCTCTGGTAAAAGACCGGGGGGATATGGCCTGAAACAGTGGGACGACGCCGGCCCCACATCCCTCCTCCCTTACCTGCCGGTCGTGCCCTCGATCACGAGCTGGCCGTTCTCAAGGCGGACGGCCGCGACCTGGCCCGGCAGCTTCAGCTCGCCGCGCTGGAACGCGCGCGCGGCGCGGCGGGCGATGTCGCGCGTGACGCGCGCCGGCGCGCGGACTTTGCCGACCCACACCTGTGTCGGGCGGAACCCGAGGCGGCCATCTTTGCCCGGCGTGACCGGCCCTTCGGCAGTCACGTAAAGGCGCTGACCCTGGAGGGTCACCAGGCCGCTCGCCTTCA
>CADCTO010000602.1 GCA_902805585.1 uncultured Armatimonadota bacterium
GCCAGAACGAAACGGTCGATCGGGTTGCGGACCCACTTGGCGTCCTTCACGGCCGGAAGGGCGGCGTGGCGCGGCGGCAGGTACGACCAGTGCGCCTCATAATTGGCGCCGTCCGCGATCCACTGGATCAGCGTCCGCTTCTGCGCGTCGGTCAGGCTCTTGTGTCCCGACGGGGGCGGCATCCGCAGCGGGTCGTTGGTGGGCAGGAGGATGCGGCGGACCACTTCACTGAGGACCGGGTCGCCCTTGACGATTGCCAGGCGGCCACCCCGAGCGGCCGTAGCGTCGCCGAGCCGGTCGAGCCTCAGCCCGGCCTTGCGGGAGGCGGAGTCCGGCCCATGGCAGGCGAAGCAGTTGTCCGCAAGGATGGGTCGGATGTCCCGGTTGTAGCGCAGCTTCCCGGCGGCGGCGGGCTTGGGAGCCTCGCGGGGCGGGGCCGCGAACGCGGCGAAGCCCATAAGCAGCGGCAGCGCCATCAGCGAAAGCGACGGAAACGAAGCGAATCTCTTCCACACCATAAGTTGTTGCCCTGCCGCCAGCCCGCGGGCCGACATGATCTCTCTATCGAATGCCCGCCCCGGCCGGCTTCCCGGTTTCCTACCGACAGTGAATAGGATTGCCCCCCATTATATCGGATAAATCGAAACCCCGCCCGTCGGAATCGGAAGGGCCGGCACGCTCGCGCCCAGGTGACGGCAACCGCGGTCCAGAGACGCATGGCACCTGTGATATGATGGAGAGGCGGCGGCCGAGGCGACGGGGTTCCGTGGCAGGGCATGTGTCGCCGTCCCTTTCGATAAACAGGTATAAGGCCGTGATCCCGAACATTGACGTCTCGGTGAAGACCTCGTGATGCGATCTGCCCGCGCATGGCTTGCGACCTCGGTGATGGCCCTCTTGGTCGGCGTCAGCATCGCCACGGCGGCACCCCGGAACGTCCGGCCCAAGGCGACCCCGCCGCCGGACTTCAACCGGGACGTTTTGCCCATCCTCTCCGAGAACTGTTTTGCCTGCCACGGGCCGGACTCCGCCTCCCGCAAGGCCGGGCTCCGCCTCGACCTGCGCGAAGCGGCGGTCGCGCAGGGGGCCGTCGTCCCGGGCAACCCCGGGCGCAGCGGGCTCATCGCGCGCGTCTTCACGGCCAGCGAGCCGCTCCGCATGCCCCCGGCCTCCAGCCACAAACGACTCACCGGGGGCCAGAAAAACCTCTTAAAACGTTGGGTGGCGGACGGGGCGCCGTACGCGCGGCACTGGGCGTTCCAGCCTCTGCCTGCCCGCGTGCCCCTGCCGCCCGTCCGGGATGCCGCGTGGGTTCTGAACCCCCTCGACCGCTTCGTGCTCGCGCGGCTCGAACGGGAAAAGGTGAAACCGTCGCCCGACGCGCCAAAGCACGACTGGCTGCGCCGCGTGACTCTGGATCTGACGGGCCTGCCGCCGACGCCCGAAGAAGCCGACGCGTTCCTGGCGGACCGCTCGGCGGGAGCGTACGGACGTGTCGTGGACCGGCTGCTCGCGAGCCCGCACTACGGGGAGCAGATGGCGCTCCCCTGGCTCGACCTGGCCCGCTACGCCGACAGCTACGGCTACCAGAGCGACCAGTTGAGCCCCACGTGGCCGTACCGGGATTGGGTCGCCCGGGCGCTCAACGACAACCTGCCGTACGACCGGTTCCTCACCTGGCAGATCGCGGGCGACCTGCTGCCCAACCCCACGCGCGACCAGCGCCTGGCCACCGCGTTCAACCGCCTGCACCGGATGACCAACGAGGGCGGCAGCGTCCCCGAGGAGTGGCGGCAGGAAGGCATCGCCGACCGGGTGCGCACGTTCGGCACCGCCGCGCTCGGGCTGACGCTGGACTGCGCCCGCTGCCACGACCACAAGTTCGACCCGGTCTCGCAGCGGAACTACTACGCGATGGCCGCGTTCTTCAACAGCATCGACGAGTACGGCCTGTACGACCGCGCCGACATCGTGCCGTCGCCGTCGCTGTTGCTGCCCACGACGGAACAGGAGCGGGAGCTCGCCGAAGCGCGCGGGGCAGTCGCCAAGGCGGAGCAGGGGCTCGCGAAGGCGCGCGATGACCGTGAGCCTGCGTTCCGGCAGTGGCTGGCAGCCGTCCCTGCTACGCCCCCTGCCCCTGCCGACCTGACCGGCCGGTTCGATTTCGAGCAGTTCGATGGGACGGCGCTCAAGAACCTCGCGCCGGGCGCGAGCGAGCACGGGGCGCGGCAGGACGAGGTACCCCTGGTCAACGGGCGCGTCGGCAAGGCGGTTCGGTTGGATGGGGAGAACAACGTCCACTTCCCCAAACTCGGCCGGTTCACCCGCCACACCCCCTTCACTATCGCGTTCTGGATGCGCGACCCGCGCACGGGGGCGGAACCTGCGGTCGTCTTCCAGGCGAGCAGCGGGACGGACGCCGGCCCGCACGGTTACGACCTGCTCGTGGAACAGGGGCGGCTCACGGCCCGCCTGTTCCGCCACTGGCCGGGGAACGCCATCGCGGTGCGGACGCGGCTTGGGACGGTCCCGAAGGACGTGTGGACGCATGTGGCCGTTTCCTACGACGGGTCGAGCCGCGCCGGGGGGCTACGGATCTACGTCAACGGGAAGCCGACCGATGGCGAGGTCGTGCGGGACCGGCTGACCAAAGGCACCGGCCAGCACACGCTCGTCTTCGGCCAGCGCTTCCGCGACCGGGGCTTCCGGGACGGACAGATCGACGAGCTGTTCCTGTTCGACCGGAATGTGACTCCGGTCGAGGTCGCCGACCTGTTCGACGGGCGCAGTCTCGCGGCGGCGCGGGGGCAGGCGGTACACCACGAGGGGGCCCTCCGCGACTACTACTTTTCCGCCATCGACCCCGTGACGCGCGAGGCGGCCGGAGCGCTGGCGGCGGCGCGCGCCCGGGTCGTGGCGGCGGAGGACGCGACGTTCGAGATCGCGGTGATGGAGGAGACGCCGAAGCCACGCGCGAGCTATGTTCTGGCCCGCGGACAATACGACGCGCCGAAGACCGAGGCGCAGCGGGTGACTCGCGGCACGCCCAGCGCCGTCCTGCCCTTCCCGAAAGAGGGGCGACGCGACCGTCTGGGCTTGGCACGGTGGCTCACCCGGCCGGACCACCCGCTCACCGCGCGCGTCGCCGTGAACCGTTTCTGGGCGCTCCTCTTCGGGCGAGGCCTTGTCGAGACGGTGGAGGACTTCGGCATCCAGGGCAGTCCCCCCTCCCACCCCGAACTGCTCGACTGGCTGGCGCGCGACTTCGTCCGCTCGGGCTGGGACACGAAGGCGCTGGTGAAAAAGATCGTTCTCTCGCGGACTTACCGGCAGGCGTCGGCGCTGCGCCCCGGGCTGCGGACGCGCGACCCGCAGAACCGGCTGCTCGCGCGCGGGCCGAGCCACCGGCTGAGCGCCGAGACGATCCGCGACGTGGCGCTTGCGGCGAGCGGCCTGCTGGACCGGCGCCTCGGCGGGCCGCCCGTGAGCCCGTACCAGCCGGGCGACCTGTGGCGGGAAAGCAACACGATGAGCCCGGCGTATCGGCAGAGCGTTGGCAAGGATCTGTACCGCCGCAGCCTCTACACGGTCCTCAAGCGAACCGCTCCGATGCCAAACCTGCTGGCCTTCGACGCCGGCAGCCGCGAGGTCTGCGTCGGCCAGCGGCAGACCACAAACACGCCGCTGCAGGCCTTCGTCCTGCTCAACGACCCGCAGTTCGTCGAGGCCGCGCGAGCGCTCGGCGAGCGCATGCTCAAACAGGGCGGCGACACGGACGCGCAGCGGGTCCGCTTCGCCTTCCGCCGCCTCGCCGTGCGCGAGCCCGCCCCGGCGGAGCTACAATTGCTCGTCGCGCTG
>CADCTO010000603.1 GCA_902805585.1 uncultured Armatimonadota bacterium
CCCCGTCATGCCCGCGCGGAACGCGGTCTCGGCGGTTTCCGCATCCCGGATCTCGCCGACCAGGATGATGTCCGGGTCCTGGCGCAGGATCGCCCGCAGCTGCCGCGCGAAGGTGAGGCCGACCTTGTCGAACACGGCGGACTGGTTGATGCCCTCCATGTCGTACTCGACGGGGTCCTCGCACGTCATGATGTTGGTGGTCTTCGAGCGCAGCACGTTCAGGGCGGCGTAGAGCGTGGTCGTCTTGCCCGAACCGGTCGGGCCGGTCACCAGGATCAGACCCAGCGGCTGGTGGATCAGCTCCTCGAAGCGGGTGCGGTTGCCGGGCGAGAAATCGAGCTGGTCCAGGGCGCGCACGGACATGCTCCGGTCCAGCAGGCGCATGACGACCTTTTCGCCGTACAGCACCGGCATGGTCGAAAGGCGGATGTCGATGGAGCGCCCGTTGGCCGTGATGTTGAACCGGCCGTCCTGCGGCAGCCGACGCTCGTTGATGTCCAGGTCGGTCAGGATCTTGATGTGGGAGACGACGGAATCCTGCATTTCCTTGGGCAGCAGGCCGTCGCGCGGGTTGGGCGCCGCGAGCAGAACGCCGTCCACGCGGTAGCGCACTTCCACGTGGTTCCGGCGCGGCTCGATGTGGATGTCGGACGCGCCCATCGCGACCGCGCCCGCGACGATGGTTTTCACCATGCTGACCGCCGGGCCTTCGAGTCGCGGCTGCTGCGGCTGCGCGCCGGCGCCAAGGTTCATCTGTTCGGCCATGACAACTATCCTTTTATGACATGCGGCACCGCACCGGGGGCGGGCCTGCTGCGCTGCATCACGGATACGAAGAAAAATACGTTCAACGGGCGGGCGGCGGGTTCCTCCGCTCTCCCGACCCCGTGATCACCGGCGCGGCACCTCGTACCGCAGAGAGCGGTCCGCGGCGGGATCGTCCCATCCGCGGGGGTCCAGGGGCGCGCGATCGACGGCCGTCCCGACGCCCACGCAGCCGACGGGATGGCGGCCGCCGGCGAAATAGTTCCGGACCGCGAAGCGCAGGGACGGCCGCATCCCCGCCGGGTCGAGGACGGCCAGGGCGAGCACGTACGTGCCGGGCGCGAGCGTTTTCGGGAGCCGGAAGGCGCCCTCTGCGGCGTACGTTTTGGGCGCGACGGCGTAGCGCGCTCCGGCTTCGTCCCAGCGGTCACCCGGGAGCCACCGGCGGAGGTCCACTTTCGGGAAGGTCGCCTTCCAGGCCACGGCCCGCGTGTCCGGGCGGAGCAGGCTCGCCTCCAGCGGCCAGCGGTAGTAGAACGGGGCCGAGCCGTCGTTACGCACCCGCAGAACGACGTTCAGGCTGCCGCCGGGCTCGGCGCGCGCCGGATACGCCACCTCCTCCAGCACGAACCGGTAGCCGAAGGCCCGCTGGACCGCTTCCGCGCCCGTCCGCGCCGCAGGATCCTTCGCATCGTAGTCGGCCACCCAGCGCAGGTGGTTGCCGTGGAGCCGCCGGATCGAGTCGATGAGGAACTTCCGGTGACCGGGGTCGCGAACGGTGTCGGTCGGGCTATCGCCGGGCTGTACCTTGTAGTCGCCCCAGTCGTAGGCGACCTCGCCGCCCATCGGCGCGCGGGTCCAGCGCTCCCCCAGTTTGGCGATGCCCGCCCCGTGGGTGTCCATCTGGTTCCAGTGCGCCCACGAGTCCCAGTAGACGCCGAAGGGGAAGCCGGCGAACTCCCAGGGGTGGCGCACCATCACCTGCTTGTCCGGGAAGGCGCGCGTGAACGCGTCGCCGAGGAGTTTCTGGAGCGCGGGATTAGGCGATGGCGAATGGTGCTCGCCCCACTTGCCGACGATGCCCATCTCGACGAACGCGACGCGCGGGTCGTGGTTCCAGCACTGGCCCAGCCGCTCGACCAGACGCCGTAGGCGTTTCCGGAAGGCGTCGCTCTCGTAGTCGCCGGGGGCCAGGTCGGCGGGCCAGTGCCTGCCGCGCACGTCGCGCCCGTTCTTCGGGTCCGGGTCGCCCGGCCACTCCAGAAAGACGCGCGGGATGACCTTGATGTTGTGCCGCTCGACGTCCCGCCACAGGTCGTCGGACACGGCGCGGATCTTTTCGAGCCCGTCGCCTTCGTGCTTCTCGATCCAGTCCCAGGCGACGTACGAATGCACCAGCGTCGCCCATTCGTGGCTGCCGTCCTTCTGCCGGGCCACGAAGCCCGTCAGCGGGTTGCGCAGGGCGTACGGGTACGGCTCCGGCCGGATGCGGATCGTGCCGGGCATCAGGGGCGGACGGCGGGGGCCGACAGGTCACGGAGGCGGAGGTTGCGGAAGCGGATGCGGCTGTTCTTGCCCCAGGAGCCCGCGCCGCCGTGGACCTGGAGGCCGAGATACCCCGTACGCGGCAGGCGCTTTCGGGTGTCCCGGAAATCGACCGTCGGCTTCCCGTTCAGCCAGACCTGCACGCGCGGCGGCTGCCCGGCGATGCGCGCCCGCAGACGGTTCCACGCGCCCGGTTGGTACTTCTTCGCCCACCCCCTGTCCTGCGCCACGAACCCGCTCGACGGGACGTAGAGGCTGCCGATGAAACCGTCCGCCTTGTTGTCCAGCGTCACCTGGTAACCGTCCCCGTTCGGGGCGGTGCGCAGGAACAGGCCGCTGTCGGCGGGGAAATCCGCCCGGAATTCCAGTTCCACCTCGGCGTCGCCGTGCTTGCGCCGCGTGCCCAGCAGTCCGCCGCTGTGGTCGGCGTCCTGGTTGCCGACGAGCACGCCGTTTCGCACCTCCCACAATCCCCCCCGGCCGCCGTGGACCGCCTTACGCTCCCAGCCGGTAAGCGTTTTTCCGTCGAACAGGTGCGCCCAGGGCGGCGCCTTGGGTCCCTTGCCCGCCGAAGGGGATGGGACGACGCTGCACGCGGCGATGCCGCCGAGGAGGAGGACGCCGTACAGCAACGCGCGACGAGCGGGCGGGGTGGTCATTTGGCGGGAACCACCGTGTTGCGGCGGAAGATGCGGCGGGTGCGCTCGGACCAGTCGTCCCACGTGGCCTGCGGGATCGACAGTGGCGGCTCCTGTACCACCCACCCGCGCGCGTACACGATGGCGAGCATGGGCCGGGCGTAATCCGCGCGGTTCGGCATGCCCCGGTGCCAGACGCGCAGGTCGCGCAGGACCAGCGAGCCGGCCCGGACATTGGTGCGGATCGAGGGCAGCGTGCGGGCGCGGGCCTCCAGGTCGCCCCGGTCTTCGGCAGCCCGGTCCACGATCAGGTGCGTGCCAGGCCACACCTCGGTGCTCCCGTTCTCCTCGGAGAAATCGCACAGCGGGACGTTAAGCACTAAGTGCGTTGCGGGCGTCGGTATGCTCATCTCCGCAGACCCGAACAGGGGCCCGTGGTCGCGGTGGACCGGCTGCACCTCGGAGCCGGGATAGGCCGTGTTGGAGTGATAGAAGGAGCAGGCGAACTCCGGGCCGAGCGCCTCCTCCATGACGGCGACGGCCAGCGGGTGGGCGACGACCTGCTCGTCGGAGAACGGGGCGATGAGCGGCGCGAGGTGCATGCCGATCTGGTTTTTGCCGAACGTCTTGGCGTTCAGCGCGTCCAGCCCGCCGCGGTCGGCGATGTGCCGCTCCAGCCGTACGTCGTACTCGCGGCGCAGGGCACCGATGTAGCCGCGCTCGAACACGTCTTCGAGCACTACGAGACCCGTCTCGCGGAGCGTGCGCGCCGCGGACCGCACCCGCGCGTCGTCGACGGACCCGGGGGGCGGGAGATTCGCAGTCGTCGGACCTGCTGCCCTCGTCGCTGTTTGCATGAACGCTTTCCTTACGGAATTTGGGCGCCGACGCCA
>CADCTO010000604.1 GCA_902805585.1 uncultured Armatimonadota bacterium
CCGCCGCACCCCGCACCCAACGTGCCGCCGCTTCCGGCGCCCGCGAAGGCGGGCAACGTTCCCCTCAGCCCGGACTTCAGGCCGGGGGTGACAAAACGCCGGGGGTGGACAAGGTCAGCTCCCGCACCTCGGTGCCGAACGCGCCCGGCGAAGTGCCCCGGATGAGGCGCGGGCGGTTGCCGGTGCGCCGCTCGTATTCGCCCGCGATGCTCTGCGCTGTCGCTTCCTCGGCGTCGGCGCGGACGAGGACGGCCACGGTCCCGCCGCCGCCCGCGCCCGTGACGCGCGCGCCCGCGACCTCAGCGCCTCGCGCGCGGGCCAGGTCAACCAATAGGTCCGTCTCCGGCGCGCCCAGGCCGCAGGCGGTGTAGGACGCGTGCGACGCGGTCATCTGCTCTCCGGCGCCGTCGCCGGCCGCCTCGCCGCCGGCTTCCAGAGATTCAAGGAAGCGCCGTACGCGCTCCATCTCGAAGATGGCGTGCTCGGTGCCGGCGCGCACCGGGTACGCTTCCCCGGGTTCCACCGTGGTAGCCGTGTCGAAGATGCCGCCGTGCGCACCCAGGAAGACGGCTCCGCTGAGCGTTTCCGGCAGGCGGTTCGGGTACAGGCCGCGGTACTCGTCGGGCGAAACGTTGCACAGGTAGCCGCCGAAGCCGCTGCCGGCCCGGTCCGCGAGCATCTTATAGCCCATGAACGCCGCGACCCGGGCGCGCCGATAGGCGGACCCGTCGTCGGACGCCCTGACCCCGGAATCGATCCCGAAAACGGACCAGCCTGCGGGCATCGGGAGCGCGCCCTGGATCTGGTACGGCTGGCACAGCAGCCGGAGAAGACGGCCTTCCTCGCCGAGCGCGCTGCCCACGGGTTCCGTGATCCCGCCCGGGACGTCCATCACGTCGTTCTCCACACGCTGGCACAGGCGGGCGAGCAGGAGCGCGTCCATCTCCACGCCGAAGGCGGCGCACAGCGCACGCAGGGAGGCGACCGCCACGGCCGCGCTGGACGCGAGCCCTGCCCGCATCGGCACGGAGGAGTGCAGGAAGAAACGTGCGCCCGCGCCGCGCGGGACCAGGCCCTCCGCACGCAGGAGCGCCAGGCTCCCCGCGACGTATCCGGCCCAGCGCGCTTCCGCCGGCCCTTCGCGCAGGAGCTTCAGGAGCGCCGTGGGGTTGACGAAGGCGTCCGCGGGCAGCGTCACCTCGGGCGCCAGATCCGCGTCCGGGGCGTTGGCCGAGCGCACCCGCGCGGCTCCGCCGCCGGTGTCGTCCCGCTGCGCCGCGACCAGGGCCGCCGGACCGATCGGGAACAGGACGACGAGGCCGCCCGAATAGTCCGTCATGCCGCCCATCACGTCGAGCCGCCCCGGGGCGCGGGCGATGAAAAGCGGCCGCCCGCCCGTCGCGAAGAGGCCCGGCCCGTCTTGCCGGAGCAGACGCTCGAAATCGGCGAAATCTTGGGCCGCGTGGTCGGTCATGGTGTTTCTGCGTTCCGCGTCACTTCTGGCCGTAGTAGGCGCCCGGCCCGTGCTTGCGGAGGAAGTGTTTATCCAGCAGCGCCTTCTGCATGGGTCCGACGTCGGGGGCGACCCGCAGCGTCTCGCTCGCCAGCCGTGCGAGGTGTTCGAGCACCAGCGCGTTCTCCACAGACTTTTCCACGGTCGCCCCCCACGCGAACGGGGCGTGGCTGGCGACGAGGACCCCCGGGAAGTGCAGCGGGTCCAGACCCGCGAACCGCTCGACGATGACGTGGCCGGTGTTGGCTTCGTACTCCGTCTCGATCTCCTCCGTCGTCAGCAGGCGCGTGCAGGGGACGGGGCCGTGGAAATAGTCCGCATGCGTGGTGCCCAGGTCCGGGAGGTCCCGCTTCGCCTGCGCCCACGCGGTCGCGTACAGGCTGTGCGTGTGCACGACGCCGCCGATCTCCGCGAACGCACGGTACAGGAGGAGATGCGTCGCGGTGTCGGAACTGGGTCGCAGGTCGCCTTCGACCACCTCGCCGGTCTGGAGCGAGACGACCACCATGTGTTCGGGCCGCATCTCGCGGTAGGGGACGCCGGACGGCTTGATGACCGCGTTGCCGCCGGCGCGGTCGACGCCGCTGACGTTGCCCCAGGTCTGGATCACCAGTCCATCCTCGACCAACTGGAGGTTGGCGTCGCAGACCCGCTGTTTCAGGGCTTCGAGCATCGCTCGCTACTTCCTCGCCGCGTCGCGGATGTCGAGCAGCTCTTTCATCACGTGGTACAGGTTGCCCTGCCACTCCCGGGTTCCGAAGGCGTCGTGCAGCTCGCGGTACAGCGCGTACAGCCGCCGGTAGACGGCCTGCGCCTCGGGGTCCGGCGTGTAGACGGTCTCCTTCAGGCCGGTCATGGCCCGCTGGGCGTCGGCGTAGCGGGAGTAGTGGCCTGCGGCCACGGCCCCCGCGATGGCCGCGCCGAGGGCGCAGGTCTGGGCCGAGCGGGAGATCTTCATCGGGCGGCCGATCACGTCGGCGTAGATCTGCATCACGACCGCGTTCTTCTCGGCGATGCCCCCACAGTTGACGACCTGGTCGACGTGCACGCCGTACTCTTCGAGCCGGTTGACGATGGTCAGTGCGCCGAATGCGGTCGCCTCGATCAAGGCGCGGTAGATCTCGCCGGGCGTCGTGTACAGCGTCTGGCCGAGCAGCAGGCCCGTCAGCCGTTGGTCCACGAGGATCGTGCGGTTGCCGTTGTTCCAGTCCAGCGCCAGCAGCCCCGACTCGCCGGGCTTGAGTTCGCCGGCCGCCGCCGTCAGCTCCTCGTGGGTGCCGGCCTTGAGGTAGTTCACGAACCAGTTGAAGATGTCGCCGACCGCCGACTGGCCCGCCTCCAGGCCGTAGTCGCCCGGCAGGATGCTGCCATTGACGATGCCGCACAGCCCGGGGATGTCGGCCAGCTTTTCGTCGGTGGGGACGACCATCAGGTCGCAGGTGCTGGTGCCGATGGTCTTGACCAGGATGCCCGGCGCGATGCCCGCGCCGACGCCGCCCAGGTGGGCGTCGAAGGCGCCCACGGCGACCGGCGTGCCGGCGCGCAGGCCGGTGCGCGCGGCCCACTCCTCGGTCAGTCCGCCGACCGGGCGGTCGATGGTGTGCGCCTGCGGGCGCAGCCGCTCCCGCAGGGTCACCAGCTTCGGGTGCAGCGAACCGAGGAACTCGGCGTCGGGGTAGCCGCCCCACTCATCGCTGTACATCGCCTTGTGGCCGGCCGCGCAGACGCCGACCGTGAGCCGGTCGGGGGTCTCGGTGCCGGTGAGGACGGCGGGGATCCAGTCGGCGCACTCGACCCACGTGTGGGCGGCGTCGAACACCGCTTCATCGGTGCGCAGGCAGTGCAGGACCTTGCTCCAGAACCATTCGCTCGAATAGGTGCCGCCGCACTTGGCGAGGTATTCCGGCCGCATCTGCCGCGCCCGCTCGGTGATCTCGCCGGCCTCGACCACGCCCGTATGGTCTTTCCACAGCCACGCCAGCGCGTTCGGGTTGTCGGCGAAGCGCTCGTCGAAGGCCAGGGGCCGGCCCCGCGCGTCCACGGGGATCGGGGTGCTGCCCGTGGTGTCCACGCCGATGCCGACGACCTGATCCGGCGCGAAGCCCGCCACGTTCCCGGCCGCCTGCGCCAGCGCTTCCTTGATGGTCGTTTCGGCGCCCGTCAGGTAGTCGGCGGGGTGCTGGCGGGCCAGGTTCGGGTCGCGCGACAGGAGGACGCCCTGCGTGCCGTGCGCGTAATTCCAGACGGCGGTGCCGACCTCCTCGCCGGTCGCGGCGTCGACAACCAGGGCGCGGACCGAGTTCGTGCCGTAGTCCAGGCCGATGACGTATGCGGCGTTGCTGCTCATGCTGTGCGGATCGCTTTCTTCGCTTTCTGTCGTGACGTGAAGGCCCTAGACCCGGCCCAGGCCCTGGGCGAGGTGGTAGTAGACCTCGTTGGAGCGCAGGTCCTGCTTGAACCCCCGCAGATCGGTCCGGTCGTCGATGGGCACGAACTCGATGCCGGCGATGTCCGCGAAGTCTTCGAGGTGCTCCGACGTCAGGGCCTGGCTGAAGCCGGTGTGGTGTGCGCCGCCAGCCAGGATCCACGCGGCGCAGGCGGTCTTGAAGTCTGGTCTGGGCAGCCACACGGCGCGGGCGACGGGCAGTTTCGGCAGCGGCTGGTCCGGAGCGACCACCTCGACCTCGTTGACGAGCAGGCGGTACCGGTTGCCCAATTCGACGAGGGAAGCGTTGAGGCCCGGGCCGGGAGGCGTGTCGAAGACGAGCCGGACCGGGTCTTCCTTGCCGCCGATGCCGAGCGGGTGGATCTCCAGCGACGGCTTGCCGGCCGCGATGGACTCGCAGATCTCCAGCATGTGCGCGCCCAGGACCTTGTGGCCGGACGGGTGCAGGTGGTAGGTGTAGTCCTCCATGAAGGAGGTCCCGCCCGGAAGGCCGTCGGCCATGACCTTCATCGCGCGCAGCAGGGCGCAGGTCTTCCAGTCGCCCTCGCCGCCGAAGCCGTACCCGTCGGCCATCAGGCGCTGGACGGGCAGGCCGGGGAGCTGCCGCAGCCCGTGCAGGATCTCGAAGGTGTCGGTGAAGCCCTTGAAGCCGCCGCCGTCGAGGAAGGCGCGCAGGCCCAGCTCGATGCGCGCGCCGTAGCGCAGCGATTCGTGCCGCTCACCGCCCCGGCGCAGTTCGGGCGCGACGGCGTAGCGCTCCTCGTACTCCGCGGCCAGGCGGCCGGTCTCTGCGTCGCTCACGGCATCGACCTTCTCCACCAGGTCGCCCACGCCGTAGGCGTTGACCGAGTACCCGAAGCGCATCTCGGCCGCCACCTTGTCGCCCTCGGTCACGGCGACGTAGCGCATGTTGTCGCCGAAGCGGGCGAACTTGGCGCCCTGGAGGTCGTGCCAGCCGCGCGCCGCGCGCATCCAGGCGGCGAGGCGGTCCTGGACGTCCTGGTCTTCCCAGTGCCCGACCACGACCTTTCGGCTCAGCCGCATCCGGGTGCCGATGAAGCCGAACTCGCGGTCGCCGTGGGCCGCCTGGTTCAGGTTCATGAAGTCCATGTCGATCTCGCCCCACGGCAGGTCGCGGTTGAACTGCGTGTGCAGGTGGAGCAGGGGCTTGCGCAGAACCGTCAGGCCGCCGATCCACATCTTGGCGGGGGAGAAGGTGTGCATCCACGCGACCAGCCCCGCGCACCGCGGCGAATGGTTCGCGTCGAGGCAGAGGGCGCGGATCTCGTCCGGCGTCGTGAGCACGGGCTTGAACACGACCTTCAGCGGGATGCGCTCCGAGGCGTCCAACGCGGCGGCGACCTGCTGCGAGTGGGCCGCGACCTGTTTCAGTGTTTCTTCGCCGTACAGGTGCTGGCTGCCGGTGACGTACCAGATTTCAAGTGCGCCGTCGGCGTTCTGGATCATGATGCTTCGTTCCTTCATTGGGGCTTCGGACGCCCTGGCTGCACGCCGGCCGCGACCGGGGCGGCGCGCGCCTGCCCGAACGCCCTCGCACGGGAGGGGTCAGATGTCGGCCGGCCCCTTTTACTGGTTCACGGCGTCGCGTTCGCGCACGTAGTTGTCGTCGCCGTCGTACCGGTACACCAGCACCTCACCGTTCGCGATCTCGAAGCCGGGAACCGCCTCGTCGGACAGTTTGTCCAGTTTCTTGGCGAGTGCGCGCAGCGAGTTGCCGTGCGCGGCGATCAGGATCACCATGCCCTGCGCCACTTCGGGCTCGATGGTCTCCTCGAAGTAGGGGAGGACGCGATCGGTCGTGTCTTCCAGGCTTTCACCCCCGGGCGGGCGGGCGGCGTATCCGCGGCGAACGGCGTGGACGGCGTCTTCGCCGTACTTGTCCGCGGTCTGCTTCTTGTTCTTGCTCTGCCAGTTGCCGTAGAAGCGCTCGTTGAGGTGCCAGTCCTGCACGACGGGGATGCCGGTGATGTTGGCGCCCTCCATCACGAGGTCCAGCGTCTCCTGGGCGCGCACCAGCGACGACGTGTACGCCTTGTCCACGTCGAACTTGCCGCGCAGGCCGCGCCCGACTTCCAGGGCGTGCTCCCGACCCGCCTCGGACAGCGGCACGTCCACCCAGCCCGTGAACACGTTCAACTTGTTCCACGCCGATTCCGTGTGCCGGATCAGAATCAGGCGGCCTTTCCCATCCGTATGCATGTCGACTCCTGCTATGCTCGATGCCGTCGGCGCCGTGGTGGCCCGCGGCGCTCCCCGCTTGTCGTGCGTTTCCCGCTGTGCTACAATGTGCTTCGTAGGGGCCCATAGCTCAACGGCAGAGCGCCCGGCTCATAACTGGTTGGTTGCAGGTTCGAATCCTGCTGGGCCCACTCGTGCCGGAGCCGCGCTACAGCCCTTCGATCCGGAAGGCCGAGAAGCGCGGCTCCGCGTCTTCTTCCCAGGTCGCCTCGACGGCGTCCACGTGCGAACCCACCGGCCCCTGTCGGAGGGCGCCCAGCAGCCCTTCCAGCACCACGCGGTCCCCCGCCTCGGCCTCCACCTCCACCGTGCCGTCGGGCAGGTTGCGGACGCGCCCGCCGGTCAGCGGGAAGTGGAGGCTCGCGCGCTCCGTCCAGTATCGGAAACCCACCCCCTGCACCTTGCCACGGACGACGGCGCGCAGGCGCACCACGCGGCCGGCGGCGGGCATGGCGACCGCTTACTTCCCGCCGCTGATGGTGATGCGGGTCATGCGGTCGCCGACCTTGAGTTTTTCGGCGACGGCTTGCCCCGCGATCACCTGGCCGAAGATCGTGTAGTCGCCACTGTCCAGATGGGGGGCCGGCTTGCCGATCACGATGTAGAACTGCGATCCGGCGGTGTCGCGCCCGGCGTTCGCCATGGCGACGGCGCCGACGTTGTGCTTGAGCGTCTTGTTCGGTTCGTTCTTGATCTCGTAACCGGGGCCGCCGGTGCCCAGTTCCGGGTGGCCCACCGGGAGCTTGCGCGACTTGGGGTCGCCGCCCTGGACGACGAAACTCGGCTCGACGCGGTGGAACATGAGGCCGTTATAGAACCCCTGGCGGGAGAGCTTGACGAAGTTGGCGACGGTTTTCGGGGTCTCCTCCGGGTAGAGCTTGACTTTGATGACGCCCTTGGTGGTCTGGATGGTGGCGATGGGGTTGGCAGGTTTCGCGGGCTTCTGCGCCAGAGCGGCAGTGCTGCCGAACGCGTTGAGGGCCAGAACCGCGATGACGGGAAGGGTGCGTGTCGAGAACGTGCTCACGAAGGACTCCTTAAACGGCAATGTTACGGGGAGATTGTAGACGAAGCCGGCTTGCGTTGTCAACAACCTATCCCCCCTTCCCCCTTCCCTGCCGAGCCCCTCCGGGGAGGGAAGGGGGAGCCGGTCACCTACTCCTGCCGATGCTGCGCGCGGGAAGTGGGGCAGAGGAAGACTCCGGTGCAACTCGCGTCGCCCCCGCCGCCGGCTCCCCCTTCCCTCGGCGAAGCCGCTCGGCAGGGAAGGGGGCAGGGGGGATAGGTGGCTAACGCCGGGCGCTGCCCTGGCGGATCTGGCCGCGGATGCGGGCAATGCGGTCGCCGCTGTTGGGGTGGGTGCGGAACCAGTTGGTGACCTGGTTGCCCCGGCCCTCCTGCTTCTGCAGTTTCTGGAAGAAGCGGATCATGCCGTTGGGGTCGTAGCCGGTCCGCTGCATGTAGCGCACGGCCAAACGGTCCGCCTCGAACTCGTCGTCGCGGCTGAACTTCAGCAGGGCGACGTTGCCGACGATGTTGAACCAGCCGGCCTTCCGCTGGTCGCCGCGCGTGATCAGCGAGCCGAGGAAGCCGGCGACCGCGCCCTTCTCCATCTGCTCCTTGGAGTGCTTCGCGTCCGTGTGGGCGACCTCGTGGGCGATCACGCCCGCCAGCGCGTCGGTGTCGCCGCCGACCGCGTTGAGCAGGCCGGTGTGGATGTACACGTATCCCGGCACCGAGAACGCGTTCACCGAAGGGTCCTGGATGACGCGGAACCGCCAGGGCAGGTTCCGCCGGCCCGATACCGACGCCATGCGCCGCCCGATCTGTTCGACGAGCCGCGCCTCGCGCGTGCCGGTGATGACCCGGTACTTGCTTTCCACCTGCTGCGACGCCTGCCGCCCGGCTTCCAGCTCCTGCCGCTCGCTGACCAGGTCCAGCGCCCGCGCCGGTGCGGCGGGGATCGTGAGCACGGCGACTCCGCCCAGGTAGAGCGCCGCGGCGGCGAGCAGTTTGACGCGCTGCATGCTGCTTCGTTTTGCTGTGTTCATGGCTCTCCTCGTAGTACTACTGTATATTTACAGTCATCAATACGGTCCAATTGCGGGTTTCCGTGCCCGCCACCCTCCTTTTACCCAGTTTCGCCTAAAGACCATTTCACCCGGCCCCTATAATCATTTTTGTCCGACCGAAAGCGCGCATCGCGCGGGGAACGGCGGATAGAACCCGGGGCGGATGCCCCATGCGGCGGCGTCGGTGAGACGCCCGCCGACGGTTCCCAGGATGGGGACCGCACACATCACGGAGGAAGAAAATGCGGATCAACACCAACACGCTGGCCCTGAACGCGGCCCGCAACAGCACCGTCAACGCGAGCATGGTCCAGGGCAACATCGAGAAGCTCTCCTCGGGCCTTCGCATCAACCGCGCGGCTGACGACGCCGCCGGCCTCGTCATCTCCGAAGGCATGCGCGCCCAGATCGCCGGCCTGGACCAGGCGATCCGCAACAGCAACGACGGCATCAACATGATCAAGACGTCGGAAGGCGCGCTCAACGAGGTCCACTCGCTGCTGCGCTCCATGCGGTCGCTGGCCGTGCACGCGGCCAACACCGGCGTCAACAACGCGGGCGCCGTTTCGGCCGACCAGGCCCAGCTGAACTCGGCCGCCGCGTCGATCAGCCGCATCGGCAGCAGCACCCAGTTCAACGGCAAGACCCTGTTCAACGGCTCGCTCGGCGTGAGCGCCACGTCCGGCACGCCGGCGAACGCTTCGTTCGTGAGCGGCACCGCCGCCACCAAGTCGGGCGCCTACACCATCACCGTCACCACGGCGGCGACGCAGGCCGTCCAGTCGTACGCTTCGCTCACCGGTATCACGACGGGGACGGTCGCCAACGTCAACGGCGTGGCGATCACCTCGACGGGCGCCACGATCGCCAACCTGGTCCTCGACATCAACGCGAAGACGGCGGAGACGGGCATCACGGCTTCTTCGACGGGTACGGACATCGTGTTCACCAACGTCAAGTACGGTTCCGGCACCACCACGGCCGCCCCGGGCGTCACGTTCTCGGGCGCCACGGCGGGCGCCGTCACCAACACGGCCGGCGTGGACGTGGTGGCCACCTCCTCCGGGGGCGAGACGGCGACGTCCAAGGGCCGGGAAGTGACGTTCAGCAACGGCCTGAAAGTCACGGCGGGCGGCGCCGCGGCTTCGACCTCGGTGATCACGGTTGCGAACAACGCGCCGACGTTCCAGCTGGGCGCGAACGCGGGGCAGACGGGCAGCACGAACATCGACGAGATGAACGCGACGGTGCTCGGCGTGGGCAGCCTCAACCTGGCCACGGCGGCGGGCGCGTCCGCGGCCATCGGGGCCATCGACGCGGCCATCGCCGACATCTCCAGCCGGCGCGCTTCGCTCGGCTCGTTCCAGAAGAACGTGCTCGAGTCGAACGTGAACTCCCTGTCGGTCGCCAAGGAGAACCTGTCGGCCACCGAGTCGACGATCCGCGACACCGACATGGCGGCCGAGATGGTCTCCTTCACCAAGAACCAGATCCTGGTGCAGGCGTCGCAGGCCATGCTCGCGCAGGCCAACCAGTCGTCGCAGGGCATCCTGTCCCTGCTCCGCGGCTAGGTTCTATGACGGAAGGCCCCGCCGCTTCCGGCCGTGGCCGGAAGCGGCGGGGCCTTCCGTCTTCGCCGCCCCGGCGGGAGGCAGCCGGTGACAAGCCATGAACGTGGGAACCGTTAAAGTAGTAAACGGAACGGGGTGGTCTCCCGGACGGGAGGCCCCTCTTGGCACGGCCCCCCGCTGGCCGGAGGAGGCCGCAGCCCGTGATATCGGTCAGGATGCCGAGGTCGCGGATGCGGAGCTGGAGCGTGTCGCTCTGGACACCCTGAACCAGCGGCTCGCGCCCAAAGACCTGGAAGCGCACTTCTCGCGCGACGAGACGACCAACCGGCTCGTCGTCAAGGTCGTGAACCGTACCGACAACACGGTCATCTGGCAGATCCCCAACGAAAAAGTGCTCGCCCTCGCCGCCGCCCAGCAGCAAGAGGCGGGGCTGTTCGTGAACCAGCACGTGTGAGAGGGATGAGGGGCGAGGGATGAGGGATGAGAGAGGCGAAGAGGGCTTAACCCTTCTCATCCCTCATCCCTCGCCCCTCATCCCTTAACAGGAGTGTGGTATGGCCACGGGGATCAATTTTTCCGGCATCTCGACCGGCATCGATACGGAAGGCATCATCGCCCGGCTCAAAGAGATCGGCAAGCGGCCGGTCATCCTGTATCAGCAGCAGCAAGTCAAGCTGAAGCTGAAGCAGACGGCCTGGCAGGAAGTCAACACGCGCCTGCTGGCCTTGCAGACGGCCGCCAAGTCCCTGGCCGACCCCACCGCCCTGAGCGTCATCAAGGGCGCCGTCGGGGACGACAAGGTCGCCTCGATCGAGGCCCGGACCACGGCGGCGACGGGCGAGTACGATCTGGAGGTCATCAAAAAGGCGCAGGGGCAGCGCCTCGCCACCGACGTCTTCGCCGACGTGTCCTCGCCGCTGAACCTGGCCGGCGACGTGCTAATCAACGGCAAGACCATCTCCATCGTCGCCACCGACTCCCTGGGCGCCGTCGCCGGCAAGATCAACGCGTCCGGTGCGGGCGTCAACGCGTCCCTGCTCACCGTCGGACCCGGCGAGGTCCGCATGACGCTTTCGTCGAACACGACGGGCAAGCAGAGCGCGCTGGCGATCTCGTCGGCGGGCGCGGACGGCGTGGCGGCGCTGGCCCGTCTGGGCCTGGTGGACCCTGCGAGCGTTTCCACACGGTACACGTCCACGAAGACGGAAACATCGGGCGGTGTCACGAGCGTCACGGATACCGCGCACAGCCTGGCGTTCGCGGACACGAGCAAAACGCTCAACGCGCTGCTGGGGCTCTCCTCCGCGTCGACGCTCTCGGGCACCTTCACCGTCGGCGGCAAAGCGGTCTCCTACGACACCTCGGTGGACACGCTCGAAAGTCTCGTCGGCAAGATCAAGGATGGCGGTCTGCCGGCGGGGGTCTCCGGGGCAGAACTGGCCGGCGTCACGTCCGGCGGGGCGTCGAGCTACGAGATCCAGGTCTCCGGGACCGGCGGACAGCCCGTGTTCGGCGGCGACACGAACGTGCTCAACCTCATCGGACTGACGTCCGCGGCTCCGGCCCGCGCGCCGCTGCAGGACGCCCAGGACGCGGAGTTCAAGCTGGAAGGCTTCACCTTTTTCCGCCCGACGAACACCGTCACGGACGCCCTCAGCGACGTGACCATCAACCTGCTCAAGACGAACGCGGGCGCGCCCACGACCGTCACCCTTTCGCGTGACAGCGAGGCGGCGGGCAAGGCCGTGAACGACTTCGTCGCCAAGTACAACGAGGTCGCCGGGTTCATCAAGGAGCAGTTCACCTACAATCCGGAGGCGCCCACCAGCACGCCGCTCGGGGGCAACCTGCAGCTCCAGCAGATTCAGAGCGATCTGGCCCTGGGGGTCACGGACGTCGTTCCCGGGCTGAGCGCCGACGCCAACTCGCTGGCCGCCGTCGGCGTCAGCCTGGGGTCGGACGGCACCCTCTCCGTGGACGACGCGAAGCTGAACGCCGCTCTGGCGAAGGACCCGGACGCGGTCTCCAGACTGTTCACGACGGTCGGGCAGGCGTCCAGCGCGGGCGTGCGCTTCCTGCTGGCGGGCGACAAGGTGCAGGAGTCCGGCCCGGCGGGCTATGCGGTCCAGGTGGACCGCGCGGCGACGCAGGCGACGGCAGTTTCGGGGCGCGCGATGGGCGCCGAAACGCTGGCCGCGCCCGAAACGCTCACCTTCAGCGGGGACCTGTTCGGCAACGCGGGAACGAGCGTGACCCTCGAAGCCGGGCTGAACCTGGACGGCATCATCAGCCGGATCAACAACGACGCGCGCTTCAACCGGTCGCTCGTCGCCTTCAAAGATCCCGACACCAACGCCCTCGCCTTCAAGGCGCTCGCGTACGGCTCGGGCGGCTCGTTCACGGTCGTCTCGGACACCGCTTCGGGCGCGGGCAGCACCGGGATCGACACCACGATCCTGAACCGGGTCGGCGTGGACGTGGCGGGGCGGATCGGCGGGGAGGAAGCGACGGGGTCGGGCCAGACGCTAACGGGCAAGGCGGGGAACGCCCGCACCGACGGGCTCAGCGTCATCATCACCGGCACGGAACTGGGTGGCGTGGGGACCGTCACCGTCAGCCGCGGCGTCGCGAGCCGGACCGTCTCGCTGCTGTCCAGCCTGACGGACTTCACCGACGGGATCGTGCCGGGCCTGAGCAAGAGCGTGCAGGAGCAGATCGACGAGATCGGCACCGCCATCACCAACATGAACGACCGGCTGAACGCCTACGAGGAGCAGCTCCGCAAGCAGTTCACCGCGATGGAGGCGCAGGTCTCCCGCCTCCAGGCGGTCGGCGCGCAGCTCAGCCAGCAGATCGCGGGCATGACCTCCAGCAACAAGAGCGGCGATAACTAACGACTACGCGCGGCGGCGCAGCCGCCCGGGAACACGCATCGACCATGACGACACATCCGTACCGGCAGTACCAGGCCACCCAGGTCCAGACTTCCGGCAAAAAAGAACTCATCCTGCTTTCCTACGACGGCGCGATCCGCTTCCTGGCGCAGGCGCGCGAGGCGATGCAGGCGAAGCGGTACGACGTCCAGAGCAGCGCCATCGGCAAGGCCCAGGCGCTTCTGACCGAACTCGCCAACGGCCTCGACTTCGAGCGGGGCGGCCAGATCGCGGCCAACCTGTACGCGCTCTACACCTACCTGTTCGACCGCCTGACCCACGCCAGCATCCGCGACGACATCGCCGCCCTCGACGAGGTCCGGGCGTCACTGGCCGACCTGCGCGACGCCTGGGCCGAGGCCGCCCGGTCGGTGAGCGCCAGCGGGGCCGTGTCCGAAGGCAGCCGCGCCCCGTTCGCGGTCGCCGTCTGAGGGGCCGCGTCATGGGCCAGGACCAGCACGCAGGGGATGCCGCCTCGCTGTGGCGCGCCCTGGGCGCGGCCTTGCAGGCGCACGCCGAGGCGATCTCCGCCGGGGACGTCGAACGGGGCGAAGTGGCGCTGGCCGAGCAGGAGCGTCTGATGGGGACGCTCCGTCTCCGCGACGCCGCCGACGACGTGGCGCGGGACCCGGCGGTGCTCGCGCTCGCCCGGGCCGCCCGGGAGCGGGAGCAAGCCGCGGAGGCGGCCCTACGCGCGGCGCAGGCCGAGGTCGCCGAGAAACTGGCCGGGCTGGGCGCCCGGCGTGCGGCCCAGACCGCGTTCGTGCGCGCGCGGGGCGTGCCGGGGTCACCCGCCCCGCGCTTCTTCGACGGGCAGGGGTGAGAAGGCCGCCTCTCGGTCTCCGTTAAAAACGCCGACAATGGACCGGAAAGAGAACCCGGCCCGTGAGCAAAAGCACCACCCGTCGAACCCGCCCCGCGCACTTCCCCCCGCTGCGACCACCGTCCGCGCCGGGGAACGCCGCCTTTTCGCGGGCCCATGACCACCACCGGGCGGGACGCCTGGACGAAGCCGAAGCGGGGTACCGCGAGGCGCTCCGGTCAAACCCCTTCCACGCCGACGCACTGCACCTCTGGGGCGTCGTCGCCTATCAGCGCGGGCAGACCGCCCCGGCCGTCGAACGGCTGCGCAAGGCCATCACGCTCGACGCCTCCGAGCCCGCATTCCACAACAACCTGGGCAACGCCCTGCGCGACTCCGGCGATCTTTGTGCGTCCGTATCCGCCTTCGAGCGCGCACTGCATCTGAACCCGCGCTACGCCGAAGCCTACAACAACCTGAGCCTCGCGCTGCGCGGCCTCGGGCGCGAAGACGCGGCGCTCGCCGCCCTGCGCCGGGCCATCGATCTCAAGCCGGGCTTCGCCGAAGCGCACAACAATTTGGGCAACGGGCTCAAAGACGCGGGCGACCTGGCAGGAGCGGTGTCCGCCTTCGAGCGCGCACTGCATCTGAACCCGCACTACGCCGAAGCCTACAACAACCTCGGCGCCGCCCTGCATGCGGCCGGGGATGCCGAAGCGGCCTCACAGGCGTTCCTCAACGCGTTACAGTTGCGCCCCGACCTGTGGGACGCCCACTTCAACCTCGGCATCAGCCGGCTTTCTCTGGGCGATTTCGAGCATGGCTGGCCGCTCTACGAGGCCGGTCTGCGGAGCGGCGCCCGCCCGCCCCGCGGCTTGGCACAGCCGCAATGGGACGGTTCGCCGCTCGACGGGCGGACCCTGTTGGTGCATGCCGAGCAGGGTTTCGGGGACACCTTACAGTTCGTGCGTTATCTGCCCGCCGTGAGCGCCCGGGGCGGGAGCGTCGTCTTCGAGTGCCAGCGGGGGCTGCGGTGCGCGTTCCCGGACTCGCTCGGCTGGGATATTCTTGTCGAACGCGGCGACGAGGACGACGCGCCCGCCGTCCCCTTCGACCTGCACGTGCCGCTGCTCAGCCTGCCTGGACTCTTCGGCACGAACGAAGCCACCATCCCGGCCTCCGTACCCTATCTGCGCGCCGAGCCGGAAGCCGTAGCGCACTGGCAGCGCCTGCTCGCGCCCTTTGACGGGCTCAAAGTGGGGATCGTGTGGGCAGGAAATCCGGCGCACAGGAACGACCGCAACCGCTCCTGCGCCCTCGCCGACTTCGCGCCGCTGGCGGGCATCGGCGGCCTGACTCTGTTCAGCCTCCAGAAGGGGCCGGCGGCGGTTCAGGCCGGCGAACCGCCGGCGGGCATGACGCTCGTAGACCTGGACGAGGACCTGACCGACTTCGGCCAGACGGCGGCGGCGCTGACGGCGCTGGACCTCGTGATCGCGGTGGACACCTCCGTCGTCCATCTGGCGGGAGCCCTGGGGAAGCCCGTCTGGGTCCTGCTGCCCTTCGCCGCCGACTGGCGCTGGCTGCGCGAGCGCGACGACAGTCCCTGGTACCCCACGATGCGCCTGTTCCGCCAGCCCGCCCCCGGCGACTGGCCCGGCGTGTTCGCCCGCGTCGTGGAAACGCTCTGCGGCTGACCCACCCCCGGGGTGGGTCAGCCCTTCTGCGCGTCGATCTTCGCCTCGAAGTAGTCGATGGTCCGCTGCAGACCGTCCTCCAGGCTCACCTTCGGCTCCCAGCCGAGCAGGTCCTTCGCCTTGGTGATGTCGGGGCGGCGCTGCTTGGGGTCGTCGGCCGTCTTCAGCGGCTCGAAGACGATCTCGGACGCCGAGCCGGTCAGCCGCTTGATCTCCTGGGCGAACTCCAGCATCGTCCGCTCGGTCGGGTTGCCGACGTTGATCGGGCCGCTCTGGTCCGACTGCGACAGCCGGAAGATGCCGTCGATCAGGTCCGAGACGTAGCAGAACGAGCGGGTCTGCTGGCCCGTCCCGTAGACCGTGATCGGGTCCCCGCGCAGCGCCTGGCCGACGAAGTTGGGCACCACGCGTCCGTCATTCAGCCGCATACGGGGCCCGTAGGTGTTGAAGATCCGTACGATCTTCGTGTCCATGCCGTGGAACCGGCGGTAGGCCATGGTCAGCGACTCGCCGTAACGCTTGGCCTCATCATAAACGCCGCGGATGCCGATGGGGTTGACGTTGCCCCAGTACTCCTCGGGCTGCGGGTGGACGAGGGGGTCGCCGTACACCTCGGACGTGGAGGCGAGCAGG
>CADCTO010000605.1 GCA_902805585.1 uncultured Armatimonadota bacterium
GTGCCCGCAGCCCGGACCGGCTCACTAACCGGAACGGTTACCGGGAGCGGGCCTGGGAGACGCGGGCCGGCCGCATCGAACTGGCGATCCCGAAGCTGCGCAAAGGCAGCTACCTGCCCACGTTCCTCGAGCCGCGGCGCACGGCCGAGAAGGCACTCACCGCCGTGATCCAGGAGGCCTACGTCCACGGCGTCTCGACGCGGGCGGTGGACGACCTCGTCAAGGCGATGGGCGGGTCGGGGGTGTCCAAGAGCCAGGTTTCGCGCTTGTGCGAGGAGATCGACGAACGGGTGAACGCCTTCCTGTCCCGGCCCATCGAGGGCGCCTGGCCCTACTTGTGGATCGACGCGACGTACCTGAAGGTCCGCGAGGCCGGACGGGTCGTGTCGGTGGCGGTGATAGTCGCGGTGGGCGTGAACACCGACGGGCGGCGCGAGGTGCTGGGCGTGGCAACCGGCGCGTCCGAAGCCGAACCGTTCTGGAAGGCCTTCTTGCGCCAGCTCGCCGACCGCGGCCTGCGGGGCGTCAGGCTGGTCGTGGCCGACGACCACAAGGGGCTCAGGGCGGCCGCCGCCAAGGTGTTCAGCGCCACGCACCAGCGCTGCCGCGTGCATTGGATGAGGAACGCGCTCGCCCATGTGCCGCCGAAGCAGCGACCAGCCGCGGTCGCGATGCTGAAGACCATCTTCGCCCAGGAAACGGTCGAGGCGGCCCACGCCCAGTGGCGGCAGATGGCCGACACGCTGCGCGAGCGCTTCCCCAAGCTCGCCGAGCTGATGGACGGCGCCCGCGAGGACGTGCTGGCCTACATGACCTTCCCGCGGGAGCACTGGCCGCAGATCGCCAGCACGAACCCGCTGGAGCGCCTCAACGGCGAGATCAAGCGACGCGCCGACGTGATCGGCATCTTCCCCAACGACCGCGCCGTCGTCCGGCTCGTCGGCGCGCTCATGCTGGAGCAGAACGACGAGTGGGCCGTCGGACGCCGCTACATGAGCCTGGAAAGCCTGGGCACTCTGAGCGATGATCCCGTGCTCAGGCTGTCCGCCGTGACCGCCTGACTAACCCTCGGACCCGAACCGAGGACCGGCGCTCCTACACCACCTCGCGGGACATCACCTTAAGAGAGAATACTCAACCCAAGTACGCCTGCTCAGACAGGCA
>CADCTO010000606.1 GCA_902805585.1 uncultured Armatimonadota bacterium
GCGCTCGTTAACCGAGATACGCGGCCCAATGTCGCCGCCGCAGTGGGAACGTTTTAGCCCGCCCGGCGTCCGTCGCGCCCCTGGGGCGCGCGGTTCGCCTCGAATTCACCGAAGGTGATCGGTCCGCCCGGGTTGGCGATGGTGGTTTTCTGTTGGATAGACATTTTGATTCTCCTTTGATTCGCTGCGGCGCGGGCCGGACGACGGCGCTTTGTTGTGTGAATTGTAGCAAGGCACGCCCTCCCGCGGCATCGGCCGCAGGTTCACACTTTCCGATAGGCGCAGGGGGAAGGGCCGGGTAGACCGTCCTGCGGCCTTGCGCGTACAACGAAAGTTGGAAACGGCGGAGGCGCACAAACCGGGCGGTGCGGCGGCGTGCCAGAGCTTATGAGGAAACGGAACGGGAATCCGGACGGCTCTGAGCGTGGTCGAGGGGTTCCACGCCTATCGCTCAGTCTTCGCGGACGTGGGCGCCGTGGTCCCCGCCGTTGCCGTCCATGCTGATATAGCCCAGCACACGCGCCAGGTGCCGCGCTACCTCGGCCGGACACGCGTCCAGCGCTTCGGCGGCGGGGCGCAGCAGATGCCGACGCGCCAGAGCCCGCAGCACCCGCACTTCTGAAGGGGTCAGGGTCGGATGCTGCTCGGGCGTAAGGCGTGTCTCCGTCTCCACAGCCAGTATTGTCGGCGTCGGGCGCGCCGATCTTCACGGGACAGGGGTAGAAGCAAAAGAAAACGGCCAGAGCAACGAGGCCCCGGCCGTTCCACTCGAACGTGATGAGAAAAGGAAATCACATGCAGCGGTTAACCTCCCTCCCGACTCATAAAAGGCGCCGCCTTGGGTGTGAGATACTTCACATTCGGGGCAACTCAGCCACCGCTGGGGAAAGACGTGAGGGCGAACGGAAGTAGACACAGAAGGGAGACATCGAGAAAGCTACCGGGCGGGTGGGGCTACAGCACCACCGCACCACACCTAGAAACGGAAAACACCCGCTGACCTAGGTCGCGGGTGTTAATGAAGAAAGTGGCGCGCCTGACAGGACTCGAACCTGTGGCCTTCTGCTCCGGAGGCAGACGCTCTATCCGCTGAGCTACAGGCGCACGAACAGATGGAGTATACCAACATTCTTCCGGTGGGTCAAGTCGTATGGGCGCGTGCTC
>CADCTO010000607.1 GCA_902805585.1 uncultured Armatimonadota bacterium
GGCAGCTCCTGCTCGGCCCGCCGGCGCTCGGTGATGTCGCGGGTGACCTTGGCGTAGCCGCGCAGGTTTCCCGCCTCGTCCCGGAGCGCGGTGATGAGGACGCTGGCGAAGAAGCGCGTACCGTCCTTGCGGACGCGCCAGCCGTCCTCGTAGAACTGTCCGTCGCGCGTCGCCTGCTCCAGCTCCCGCGCCGGCTTGTTCTGTTGGACCTCCTCCTCGGGGTAGAAACGGGAAAAGTGCTCCCCCAGGATCTCGTCGGCCCGGTATCCCTTGATGCGCTCGGCGCCGGCGTTCCACGAGCTGACGCGCCCTTCGACGTCCAGCAGGAAGATCGCGTAGTCGCGCACCCCCTCCACGAGCAGCCGGAAACGCTCCTCGCTTTCCTGCCGCCCGATCCGGCTGCGCACGTCGCGCTCCCAGGCCAGGCGCCTGGCCTCCGTCAGACAGGAAATGATCAGCCCCTCGACGCAGAACAGCCCGACGCGCGCCCAGTCGCTCGGCTTGGCGATGCCGAACGCTCCGGTCGGCGGGAGCAGGAAATAGTCGCCGGCGAGCACACCACCCACCGTCGCCAGCAAGCCCGGCCCCATGCCGCCGAACCAGGCCGCCACCACGACGGCCACGACGAAGACGAGCAGCGGCGCGTCGGCGCCGAGCACAGGGGTCAGCGAAAGGCGGACGAGCAGACACAGGGCGACCGAAAGGATCGCGATACCGTAGCGCGCTGCCACCGGTCTGGCGGTTTCCGAACGGGGGCGGTCTTCGTGCGCGTGATCGGGGCGCGGCGCGCTCACAACGTTGCCATTTTCTTATCCTGCCGGCACAAAGGACGGGACACGTCGGGCGCCGCAGCGATCCGTCCGCCGGACCCCGCGCGTCTTTCTACGCCGGGTCCAGGAGATTATACTCTGCGGCGACGCATATCGGCGTGGTGGAAGGACGGCGGCCCCGATGTCACTGCGGCGGCGGAACTGGCGGTAAGATACAGGTATGAATGTGCTGGGGATCGAGACGTCGTGCGACGAGACCGCCTGCGCCGTGGTCGCCGACGGGCGGCGCATCCGGTCGAACGTGATCGCCTCGCAGATGGCGGAGCACGCGCGCTACGGCGGCGTGGTGCCCGAGGTGGCGAGCCGCCGGCACGTCGAGCAGATCAACGTGGTG
>CADCTO010000608.1 GCA_902805585.1 uncultured Armatimonadota bacterium
GGCGTGCCCATCGGGGCTGACTCTTCGTACGCCGTAGGTCCGCGCCTGTCGCCCCTCGCCCAGCTTCTCGACGGACCACTTTGCCCCAGCGTCGCCACCGAATTGATTCAGCACGCTAGCCAGGTCGCCGTGCATGGTGAAGCCCCTACCTTTCTTCCGCCACGGGCCAGACCTTCGCCGTACCCGAGCGATCCGCGGCGCGGGATCACATCCTGTGGATTCCGTTCCCCCACGGCAGGCGCAACGGAATCGTCCTGGCTCAGGTCGCCGCGGTGTCGGCCGTTGCGCCCTCCCGGGGATTCGCGGCCAGCGGAATGTTGCCGGCGACGAGCGGGGGAGCGGTGGCGCGGCGGCCCCGCGCGCCGAGCCAGCCCATGATGCGCCGGAGTCTGTCCTTCGCCTTGTTGTGCCGCAACGTGCCGGTCAGCCACGAGGCCCTCAGCTTTGCCGGCAGCAGGATGGCCAGGCCGTAAACGACAAATCCCATGGCTTTCTGGGACCGGCCGTACAGGTCGTCGGCTCGGAGCGCGCGGCAGAGCGCCGCGTACTGGCGCACGAGGTTTCGCCTCGGCTCCGCCCGCAGCAGGTTGAGCGACAGGTCGTGCTCGAGGTAATTGATGTTGCGGCTCGCCTCAATCTGACAGCCGTGTAAGCCCAGTTCGGCGAGCCGGCCGTTCACACCGCCGGTCACGCGCTGGCGGGCGTCTACCAGCCGCTTGGCGGTCGCGAAGTCGAACTCGCTGGACGTCATGCCGTTGCGGCCGTGGACCCGGTAGCGGGTCAACACCTCGCGGACCACGCCCACCCGCGTCAGCATCGGCAGCAGCGTGAAGATGAAACCGTCGGCCGTGCGGCGGAAGGTCTGTTGGGGGATCGGGAACACGTACTCGGCGGCCTCGCGGCGGAAGCACAGGGCGCTGGTCGGCATGTAGCGCCACCGCCCGCCCCGGCGGACCACGCGGTCGGCGATCCATCCCTCCTCAAACTGCGTCAGGCATGGGATCCGCTGGATCTCCCGGCCCTGCCCGTCGATGACCAGCATCGGGTGGATCAGCAGTCCGTCCTCTGGACGCTGGCAGAAGTGGTCCACGACGGCCCGGAGCTTGCCCAGCTCGTAGACGTCGTCGGCGTCGAGCATGCAGATGATCTGCCCCGCG
>CADCTO010000609.1 GCA_902805585.1 uncultured Armatimonadota bacterium
GGCGAGGAGCATCTTTCCGACGTGTTCGGCGTGCGCCTGTGGGACGAGGTCCCCAGCCGCCCCAAGCCGGGCCACCTCGCCTTCGAGATTCCCGCCCTGAACGCGATGGCGCCGCTGGCCGGGGCCGGGACCGTGGGCGACCTGGTCCGTCTCGCAGCAACGTCGGCCCGCCTGGAACTGCACGCCGACGCGCGCGTGGCGAAACTCCCTGTCTGGGTCCGGGGCGAGCGGGCGCGGGCCGGGGACGTGCTCCGGGCGCTTAGTCTCGCCGTCACCGGGACGTGGCGCAAGGTGGGCCCGGCGGCGTACGTGCTCACGGACGATCTCGTCGGGACGGTCGCGCGCAAAGCCCTGCTCATCGACTGGTACCGGGACGCCGAGCCGCAGGCGCGCGCACAGCAGCAGGCCGCCGAAACGAAGCTTCTGGCGGCACAGCCCATGCAGTACGTCGGCTTCGCGCCGGACGACCCGTTCGCCCTGAGCCCCGCAGTCCTTGCCGCCTTCGAGGCAAACCTGCGAAAGCCGCTCTCGCCGGGAAGGCCGTACACACCGATCCAGGTCCCGCTGACGGACCTGTCTCCGGCGACACGGGCCTACATCCGCGACTGGCTCGCGCTGATGGCGAAGCAGATACCGGCGGAGGGCGTGACGCCGCGCTACGACTATGACCGGGCATACGTGGACGTGAAACTGCGGCTGAGCTACGTGGTGCCGGGCGCGGGCGTGGTCGATGACACCGGCGCCCACTTCTACTCACTCAACGCGCGGCTTTTCCAGCCCCCACCGACGTTCCTCCCGCCCGCCGAGGGCGCCCCGGTCACGCTGCCACGGTTCGCGACGCGCGCCGCTCTGGTGGCCCCGAAGACGGCAGACGAGGCCGGGCGCGCCGCCCGGGCGGCGTGCGCACGTGGCTTCACCCAACTTTGGGTGGACATTCCCGCGACGGGCGGCCCGGACCTGCTCCGCGCGGCGCTCGCAGTGGGGAAGGAGCATGGCCTGTCCGTCTGCGCGGTGGTCGCGCTCCTGCGGCAGCCGCGCGACGACGCTGAATCCGCAGAGGCGGCGGACCGCAACGCGCTGAACGAGACCTCGTCCGACTACGCGCGGCGCCGGGCGGCCGCCCCGGGCGCCGCCGGGCAGTACCCGCACCGCAAGGAGTTCTACGCCGACGCGGCCGGATGGGACTGGCTGCGCTCCGACACGCCGACCACCGCCGAGCCCGTGAAGCGGCGGCTTGCCGGAATCGCGCGGACGCCCGGACTCGCCGGGCTGGTGCTGCGTGACACCGCCGCCCCCGGCTATGCCGACCGGATCGGGGAGGGAGTCTCGGAAGCGGGAGCAGGCTATGACTTCGGCTACACGCAGGAGCTGCGCCTGGCGTTCCTGCGGCAGGAGGGCGTCGATCCGGTGGACCTGCAAACCGCCTACTACTACGCCCGTATCGAGGTCAAGCCGCCGTTCTTCCCCGGATACCCGGTTCGCGCCTGGTTCTCTCCAGGACCGGCTGCGAACGCCCGGGCCGCAGACCCCCTCGCTCGGTGGAAGGAACTACGGCGTGAGGCGAACGCGCGCCTGCTCGCGGCCACCTTCACATCGCTGCGGGCGGCCCGCCCGGACCTGCCCGTGCTGGTCCGGGTGGGCGAGCCGCTGCCCAACCTCGGCGCCGGGGGGTCCGGGTGGTACGGCTCGTGGGATCGCGCCGACGCACCCCCTGCCCTGCCGGCATCCTTTGACCCGGCACGGACGGCCGCGCAGGCGGCCCGCGCGCAGTCGCGGCGCGTCCTGCTCAACGCGACCGTGCAGAAATGGGCCGGGATCAGCCCGGCCCTGTCGGCGCTGTCCGGCGTTGTCGGGCGTGACGGGGACTGGGACGGACTCGTGCTGGACCTGAGCGGCATGGCCGTGGACGACGCCCTGCCCCTGCTGGAAAAACTGGCGGCAGGTTCACCACCAGCCACCAAGTGAATTCCGCCGCTTTTCCTACCGCGTGCGCGGGCGCGGGCGGTGGTTGGCCCGGACCTCGCGCACCAGCGTGCGGAGGTCGCCCGCGGGGTCGGGGCCGGTGATGAGCGGGTGGCCGATGGCGACGAGATCCGCCCCCGCCTGTACCGCCCGGACGGCGTCCTCGACGCCGAAGACGGCGAGGCCCACGGGGATCGACACCGCGTCCAGGACCGCCGCGAGCCACTGCGTCGAATCCTGCGTCGGGTCGGCGCGGCGCTGGTCGGCGCCGTAGTGCAGGTAGAGCATGTCCACGCCCCAGGCCTCGCACTCCCGGGCGCGCGCCACCTGGTCCTTCACCCCGATGGTGTCCGCGACCACCAGGACGCCGGTCCCGCGCGCGGCGTCCACGGCCGCCCGGACCGTCTCGTCCGGCGCCCCCGCGCAGACCGTCATGATCTTCCCGCCCCGCTCCGCCGTGCGCTCGACGTTCTTGCCCCCGGAATCCATGGTCTTGTAGTCCGCCAGGACCGGGTAGTCCGGGAACGCTTGGACCATCGCCGCGATCGGCGCCAGCCCTTCCGAGACGATCAGCGGGGTGCCGACCTCCAGCCAATCGACCCCCGCCTCGACGCCGACGCGCGCCATCGCGAGCGCCTCCCCGATGGTCGCGTAGTCGAGCGCGAGCTGCACGATGGGCGGTGTCATCTTCATTCGGGTCTCCCTTCACCGGGCGCGCCCTTCGCGGCGGGCGCTTCCCCAGGAGGATTCCCTGCCGGAAGCCCCGCCTCCTCCGGGCATGCCCGCCGCCGCGCTCGACCGGGACAGAAGCACCCCTGCCGCGCGAGGTCGTCCCGGCCGAGCCGCAGCGGGTGCGAAGGTCGGAGGCCGGACCTCACACGGATGTGTCCCACCAGCCTAATAACGGTAGGTATCGCTCTTGTACGGTCCCTCCGGCGTGACGCCGATATAGGCGGCCTGCTCGGGGGTCAACTCGGTGAGCATCGCGCCCAGTTTCGCGAGCTGCAGCCGCGCGACCTTCTCGTCGAGGTGCTTGGGCAGGACATAGACCTGGCCCACCTCGTACCGGTCCGGGAGCTGCCAGAGCTCGATCTGCGCGAGCACCTGGTTGGCGAAGGACGAACTCATGACATACGAGGGGTGCCCCGTCCCGCAGCCCAGGTTGACCAGGCGCCCCTTCGCCAGGAGGATGATCCGCTTCCCGTCCGGCCAGATGACGTGGTCCACCTGCGGCTTGATCTCTTCCCAGGCGAGGTCCGCGAGCCCCGCCACATCGATCTCGTTGTCGAAGTGGCCGATGTTGCAGACGATCGCCTGATCCTTCATCCGGTCCATGTGGGCGCGCGTGATGACGTCCTTGTTGCCCGTGGTGGTGACGAAGATGTCGGCCTTGTCGGCGGCGTACTCCATCGTGACGACCCGGAAACCTTCCATCGCGGCCTGCAGGGCGCAGATCGGGTCGACTTCGGTGACCCAGACCTGGGCGGAAAGGGCGCGCAGGGCCTGCGCGGAACCCTTGCCGACATCGCCGTACCCGCAGACGACCGCCACTTTACCGGCGATCATGACGTCGGTGGCGCGCTTGATGCCGTCGACGAGCGACTCGCGGCACCCATACAGGTTATCGAACTTGCTCTTGGTGACGGAATCGTTGACGTTGAAGGCGCGGATCTTCAGGTCGCCGCGCCTGCTCATCTCGTGGAGGCGGTGGACGCCGGTGGTCGTCTCCTCGGTCACCCCCTTCACGGCCGCGAGGCGAGGCGAGTACCACGTGGGGTCGGTAGCCAGTCTGGCCCTGATGCTGGCGTACAGGATCGTCTCCTCCTCCGAGCCGGGATCGTCCAGCACGGACGGGTCCTTCTCCGCCTTCGAGCCGAGATGGAGCAGCAGCGTCGCGTCGCCGCCGTCGTCGAGGATCATGTTCGTGAAGCCGCCGTCCGGCCACTCGAAGATCCGGTGGGTGTAATCCCAGTACTCCTCCAGGGTCTCGCCCTTCCTGGCGAACACCGGGGTGCCGTTGTAGGCGATCGCGGCGGCGGCGTGGTCCTGGGTCGAGAAGATGTTGCAGCTGGCCCAGCGCACCTGCGCGCCGAGCGCCTCCAAAGTCTCGATCAGGACCGCGGTCTGGATGGTCATGTGCAGCGAGCCAGTGATGCGCGCGCCTTTGAGCGGCTGCGCGGCGGCGTACTCCGAGCGGATGCCCATGAGCCCGGGCATCTCGGTCTGGGCGATCGCTATCTCCTTGCGTCCCCAGTCCGCCAGACTGAGGTCGGCCACGGCGAAGTCGGCGGCCAGATCGGTGGCGAGGGGAGAGGTCGTCGTTGCGGTCGCGGTCATCGTGGTCATTGCGGTTACTCCTACAAAAAAACTCACCCCGGGGATCCCCGGGGTGAGCGCGGTTTGTGTGCTGAGCCTGGTCCGCAGATGCGGGTCGCAGCGCTCCTCAGCGTGCATCCAGTGTACCACAACCGCGACCGGAGGTCCAGAAGTAAAGGCGGTGCGCGCGTGACTTCCCGGCACCGTCTGCGAGCGCAACGCCGCTCCGCGCAGCCACGCTCCGGGACCGCGTAACGGGCCGGGTACGCTCCGCTGTGCGCGCCGCGCGTGCGCTCACAAGGCCTCCGCGTTAGACAAACCATCGGCGGAACAGCACCACAAAGGAGGGGACACTGTGGGCGAATCCGCGGATGGCCCGCCTGTAGTACGGCAGCGGCCACAAACTGGCAAAGCCGTTCTCCGGCACGAAACCGGGGCGCGAAAGCCTCTCCCTCCCGGCCTTCGCGTCTCTATCAGTAAACGTCTGCTTCGCCGATCTCGCAATCGCCCACGGGGCCGGGCTCGCTGTGGTCGTGCGGCTCCCCGTCCCACGAGAGCTTGCCCACGAGCAGCTCCTTCGTCTCGCCGTTGTAGGCGCCGCCGTGGTCGAAGGCCCAGACGCGCTCGTAGCGCTTGCCGTCGGTGCTCTGCTCGACGACGCCCCGGCGGCTGCCCCAGCGCATGCGCAGCCACACCCAGTCGCCCGTCGGGCAGGGGCGGCCGTGAAGCTGCACGCCGGGGACGTCGGCCATCAGGGTGGCGTCGGAGCGGGAGCTGACGCGCGCCATGGCGCCGTTGGCGAAGCGCAGCAGCACTCCCGGACCCCAGGCCTGGCCGCCGTCGCTGCCCTGGCGCACACGCACCACCACGCCGCGGGCCGCCTTCACGCGCACCGGGACCGCCAGGTGGGCGAAGGTGTGCGCGTGCGCGTGGATGCGCAGCGTGCCGCCCTCGACGCGCAGGGCATCCGGATTCTGCTTCGAGACCCGCTGCTCCCCCCGGGGCATGGCGTCGAAGCGCACCGACAGGGCGGGCCTGGTCCACGCGGGCTCCCGGGCGAGGGCGTCGATCTCCGCCCGGCGGCCCGCCAGCGCCTTCACCGCCTGCGCCTGGTGCGCGCCGATGCCCCGCTCGACCTCGGCGCGCAGGCCGGGAGTGAGGCGGGCACGATAGTCTTTGCGCAGGACTTCCCTGGTGCCCGAACTGTTCAGCCAGCGGGCGAGGGTATGGAAGCGTGCGTTGGCCGCCAGGACGCCGCGGGCCAGCTCAGGCGTGGGGCCCGCGCCGAGGTTGTTGCAGAGGACGCCGATGCAGTTGTTGATGTTGTAGCCCGAGACGAAGAAGCGCAGGTAGTCGCGCGAGGCGTAGCTCCCCTGCTTCCCCTCGCCGCGGAGGATGAAATCGACGTAGGCATCGGCCTGGGGAAGGTAGCACTGTCCCTCACCCAGGGCCATGGTCGAGTGCCACTCCAGGATGCCCTTCTCGCCCAGGAGCGCGCGGGAGCGCCGGGCCAGGGCGTAGAGCGCCGCCGGGTTCTCGTGGTACTGCCCGTCGAAGTAGAGGCCGTCGGGCCGGTACTCGCGCATCACGCGGGTGATCGCCGCCATGAAGAGATCGATGTTCTCGCCGGTGGGGGTGCCGGGAGGCCAGCCTTTGAAGTTCTCGAAGGAGTTCAGCGCCCGGCTCTCCAGCCGGGTGCCTTTGAGGAAGTAGTAGGGGCTGGTGTAGACGATGAAGCGCATCCCCAGGCCGTGCAGTGTGCGGCGCACCCGCGCGAAGTCCTCCGGCCTGCGCGGCTCGAACGCAAGGTTCCAGTCCTTCCAGAGCATCACCTCGGACTGGAGCAGGACGATGTCGCCCTGCCCTTTCCACGACCGCAGCACGTCGTCGTCCGGGTAGCCGGCCTCCCGCGACCAGTGCCAGACGACGTTGTCCTTCAGCGAGCGCGGCCAGTCGTACGGCTTCGGGGGGCAGACGCCGAGCCAGAGCACCGCGCCTGCCGGCAGCCGGTAGCGGGCGACGGTATCGGCGAAGGCGTCGAACTGGTCGTCCAGACCGGCCTCGGAGCAGTAGAGACCGAACGCGCCGAGCTCGTCGGCGACGAGGTGGTTGGCCCGGTAGGAGGCGTTCCAGGCCGGCAGAATGAGGCGGTCGATGGAGACGGTGAGCGGCTCCCCGGCCTGGAGCATCAGGAGCGAGTCGCCGTTGACCCGGAGGGTGGCCCGCGGCGCGGAGAAGGTGGCGCGGGCGAAGCCGGGGCCTTGGTGCGTCAGTGCGGCGCCCGAGAGAGCGCGCCCGAGGCGCAGGCGGGCCACCGGGCGCGCGTGCCCGATGCGCTGGGAGCAGGTGACGTCTCCGCGTGGTAGGTCGATGGTGAAGCGCGCTCCCGTGGTGACGACTTCCAGGCGGCCCCCGGCCCGCCGCGCCGACTCGACGCGCATCCCGTGCTGGGCCTCGGGGAAGACCGAGGGGTCCATGAGCGATTGGAAGGTGGGCGCGGCGCCGGCAAGCGCGCGCGCGGACGGACGACGGACGATCGGCAGCACGGTGATACCTCCGGGCAGGCAATCGGGCGGCGGGAACGGCCGCCGCCCCGGAGAGCGTTTTCTGGGGTGAAACTCCGGCGTGCTATCACAGCACGCTCCCGTCCTGGATATCGTAGCATCTCTTACCCCATGTGTCCAGAAACAGGGGCGCATTCTCTTTCAACGGCTGTGGGAAAAGCAATCTCAAAGACTTCGTGGCGAAAGTGCGTCAGAAGGGCGGACTGCCGGTCATCGTCACCCCGGTGGAGCGGCGCCGCTGGAGCCGCGAGGGCAAGCCGGAACCGACGTTGGCGGAGTTCGCCGAAGCCGCGCGCCGGGCCGGCAAAGAAGAAAACGTGCCCGTCATCGACCTGAACGCCATGAGCCTCAAACTCTACGAAGCGCTGGGGCCGGAAGGCAGCAAGAAAGCGTTCGTGTTCCATGCGGCCAACACCTTTCCCGGCCGGGAGAAGGCGCTCGCGGACGACTCGCATTTCAGCAACTACGGCGCCTACGAACTGGCGCGGAGCGTCGTCGAGGGCATCAAGGGCAATGTCCCGGCGCTGGCGAAACTATTGGCGGACGATGTGAAGCCCTACGATCCGGCCAGGCCGGACCCGATAGAACGTTTCGGCGTGCCCGCCAGCCCCCCCGCCGCGAGCGAGAAGCCGGAGGGAAGTCGAAGGGATCGGGCCATCCCGCGTTGGTGGAAGGAGAAGCAGGCTATGAAAAAGACCCGTGGACGTAGGCGCATCCTCGCCCTGGCGGCGGCGGCGGCGGGAATGGTGTGGTTCTCATCGGCGGCTCACGCCGTCGCCGCCGCCGGCGGCCCGCGCAGGATGGAGAACCTGGGCCGCGGCGTCGTGGTGGTGCGCACGAACAAGACGGACGTGTTCATCAGTTGGCGCCTGCTCGGGCTCGATCCGGCCGGCATCCGGTTCAACGTCTACCGCTCCGCGGGCGGCGGGAAGCCCGTGAAGCTGAACGGCGCGCCTCTGAGCGGCGGCTGTAACTTTACGGACTCCGCCGCCGATCTTTCCCGGCCCAACGCCTACCACGTCCGCCCCGTCGTCCGCAACGTGGAACAGGCCGCCAGCGCCGCCTACGCGCTGCCCGCCAACGCGGCCGCGGAGCCGCTGCTGCGTATCCCGCTCCGGCCGGCCCCCGGCCGTTCCCCCTTCCAAGTGTGGGTCGGCGACGCCGACGGCGACGGGGAGTACGAGTTCTTCGTGAGCCTGACCGCGACCGCAACGGGCCGGACCCAAAAACTCCAGGCTTACAAGCGCGACGGCACGTTCCTGTGGGAGGCCGATTTCGGGCCCAACAGCGTCAACCCGAGCGGCCTTTATCCGAACGCCGCCGCCATCGCCGCCGGGCAGTGGGACGGCGTGACGGTCTACGACCTGGACAGCGACGGGCGGGCCGAGGTGGTGGTCAAGTCCGCCGACGGCGTGACGTTCGGGGACGGGAAGACGCTCAAACACGGCGACAACCTCACCCAGTTCATCTCGGTGCTCGACGGGCGGACCGGCGCCGAGCGCGCCCGGACGGTCCTGCCCAACCCCTGGAAGAACGCCAACAACCGGGCGCTCGGCACGCTGTTCGGCGTCGGATACTGTGACGGGGTGCGGCCCAGCCTGCTCATCCACGCCAAGAGCCGCGTCGGCGGGGCGGGGACGCCCTTCAACCTCATCCAGAGCGCCTGGGACTTCCGGGACGGCTCGCTGCGACCGCGCTGGAGCGTCCAGTGGGACGGGAACGCGCCCGACGCCCCGGTGACGTCGCACCAGATCCGGATCGTGGACGTGGACGGAGACGGCAAAGACGACCTCGTCCCGGGGATGCACGTGATCGGCAGCGACGGGAAACTGCTCTACAACCTGCGTGACCAGGGCATAGTCCACGGCGACCGCTTCCACATCACCGACCTCGATCCCGCCCGGCCCGGCCTGGAAGGGTACGGCATACAGCAGAACAACGCGAGCGGGCTGGTCGAGTATTTCTACGATCCGAAGACCGGGAAGAGCCTCTGGACGGTGAACATCGGCTCGACGAAGGACGCGGCGCGCGGAGTCGCCGCGGACGTGGACCCGCGCCACCCGGGGTTCGAGGTCTGGTCCTTCTACGGGATGCGCACCGCGACCGGCACCAAGATCGCGGACGAGCCCACCCGGCCCTGGCCCAACTTCCAGATCTGGTGGGACGGCGACGTTTTGGGCGAGTGTCTGAACGAGACGAAGGTCGAGAAGTGGGACTATTCCGGCCGGAAGACCTCCAGGCTGCTGACCGCGAGCGACTACGGCGCGTCGCACGAGACCCGGGGCGCCCCGCTCTTCTACGGCGACATCCTCGGCGACTGGCGCGAGGAGATCGTCTACCAGAAGGCGGACGGTACGGAGCTCCAGGTCTTCACCACGACCAGCCCGACCCGTGTGCGTCTCTACACCCTGGCGCACAACCCGGCGTACCGGAACTGCATGACGGTGAAGGGGTACATCCAGGAGAACCTGCCGGACTACTACCTCGGCGACGGGATGCGCACGCCGCCCCCGGTCCCGAACATCGTTTACGTCGGGGCGGAAGGCCGGCCGAAGTGATGGCGTTGAGCAGCCTCGTGCATGTTCTCTGGCGGCTCGCCCGTCATGCGGCTCTCCCTCAGCGGGCGGAGGGCCGACCTGTAGAGCGAACGTGCTTGTCCGAGGCGACCCGCACCGGTTCCGCCAGCAGATACCCGAAGCCCGCCTTCTCCATCCGGTACACCAGCTCCTCGCGGGTGGTCTGCAGGTTCTGCGCGGCGGCGTCCAGGCTCCAGTCCGCGGCGGCGAGCTGCTGGAGCAGGTAGGCCCGCCGGGTCTGTGCGGCGGAAAGTTGATACGTCTTGAGATACTCCAGATCGCCGTTGTCGCGGACGATGGCCTCGCCGATATGGTTCTCCAGCGCCGGGTCGAGGTCGGTGACGAAGCGCTGCAGGGTGAACGGCCCCGCCTGATAGGCGAAATCCGCGCGCACGGAGCGGCCCAGGAGGTCGTGTGCCATGAAGCCCTGGAACTCCGCCCAGTCGCGCCGCACCTGCGACAGCGCGGCGCGCAGGTCGGCAAGGCTCGCGATCCGCTCCGCGTCCAGCGTCACGTGGAGCGGCAGCGCCGTATCGTAGAGCAGCGCGTACTGGTAGATCAACTCCCCGTAGAAGTCGGCGAGCAGCGTCCGGTGCAGGGCGCGGTAGTCCTCGGGGGCGGGGGTGACGAACGCGGAGGCGAGCGCATCGGCCACGAAGACCAGGACGCCCACCTGGCCGTCGTGGATCTCGAAGGTGCGCAGCGCGTCCTCGAAGCCGGCGATCTGCCCGCCCCCGTAGACCATCTCCCAGCGCGGGTCGAGGCCGCGGGAGATCGCCCGGCGCGAGTATTCCGACCAGGCGATCTCCGGGCCGGAGAAGTACAGTGACAGGAACCCTTCCATCGCCAGATGCAGCGGCAGGAGGCGGAGCTGCTTCGCGCCGCCTTCGCGCTCGTGCTGGCGCTCGCGCTTCGCCATCTTCTGCATCACGCGCACGTTGCAGGCGCCCCAGGAGAAGCGCTTCCCGTCCGGGGCCGCGCCGGAGATCTGGGTGCCCCGCGCCGCCGAAACCGCGCTGCCGTCGCCGCTCCAGGACAGCACGAGGCCGTGCGGGATGTACGACAGGTACTTGACGCCCGGATCCATCGGGGGCCCGCCCAGCGAGACGACCGCCAGGTCGTCGCCCGCGTACGAGCGGCGGGCGAGGCGCAGGTCGCCCCGCTGCTGCGCTCCGTCCCGCAGCAGCGGCACCAGGCGGATCGCGCCGCAGACCTGCGAGGGCGCGATCTCCAGCCCCTGGAGCGTCAGCCTCTGGATCAGATCCCCTTTCCCGGTCATCCGTCGCATGCCTCCGGCGGCGCGGGCGCGACTTCTGCTGCGCCGCCGCCCGCGGTGCCCAGCATCCGGGCGACCCGAGCGGCCAGATAGGCTTCCAGCTCGGCGAGCGGCACGTCGCCGTCGGCGAAGCGGGCGAAGCCCAGCATCGTCGGCAGGTCTTCGGCGTCGCGCAGTCCCACCGTCGGAACCAGGGGGCTGAGCGCGCGGAGCGTGAAGTCCTCCGGGTCGAAGACCGGGTTGCAGTGGACGACGGACGTGCGCCGGGCGGCGTCGAGTCTCGTTCGGAAGACGCGGAGCGCTTCGGACGCGCCGCGGGGCGGGTCGTTCTCGCAGCCGTCGGAGATGATGACTACAAGGTCTGGCCCCCATTCCAGGGCGTCAAGCAGCGGCGTGGCAAGGTCGGTCTGCCCCCGAGCGCGGACGAACAGCGGATCATCGCTGTCGCCCCCCGTTTTCGTCGTCCAGAAGGCCCGGTAGGGGGAGGATACGGCGGCCGACGCTGCGGCGGTCTGCAGGAGATAGTGCACGGCGAGGGCGACGCCGAGCGGTCGGCGGCGTTTCTCGGACGAGCCGGAGCTGGAGTAGCTGGCGTCCAGGACGGCGGCGACGCGCATGCCGCCGACGCCGAAGCGGAGCGGCGCGCGGCGCAGGGACAGGTGCGCCGCCTGAGTCATGGCGTCGTGGAGCAGGTCGTACTGCCCGCGGCGCTCCTCCTCGCTGAGCGACAGCACGTACAGGGCCAGGCGCGTCAGCGGCAGGCGCTGCCAGTCCACCGAGGGCGCGGCGGCATCGGCGCGGACGGAGGCCTTCTGCAGGCGCAGCTTTTCGCCCGCGGTCATCTGCGCCTCGATGCGCGACAGGAATACGTCACGAGGCACGCCGTGCTTTTGCGCCAGCCCCTCGGCGACCGTGTAGGGCAGCCTGTAGAGCGCCCCGTCGGCGGCGCTGCTGTAGTGCGCCTCCCGGTAGCACTCCAGTAGATCCGTCCGGTAGGCGTGCTTCTTCCAGTCCCGGAACAGGAACCGGCCCAGCTCGCCGGGCGCGTTCAGGTGCGCGTGGAGAACGGCGGCGCGCACTTTGGCGCGGTACTTGACGGCATCGAAGGCGACGTCGCGCCGTCCCGCCAGGTACTCGCGCACGACGGCGCGGGCGCGGCGGTTGTTGACGCGCTTCTCGCGCAAGGTCTGGAGGACGCGCCAGGCCCGGTTCGGCGGCAGCGCGCGCAGGGCGGCGGCGATCAGTGCGCCTTCTTCCTCCCGATGCGCGGGATCGGTGTCGCGCCCGGTCGAGAGCAGGTTCAGGACGATCTGGGCCTGACTGAAGTGGTTGACTCCGGCAGCGAGCGTGCGGGCATAGAGCAGGCGATAGTTGCCCAGGATGTAGCGGTGCAGGAAGTCGATGGAGACGCGCTGGCTGTGCGCGTCGCTGTAGAACTCGCGCTGGCCGGAGCAGGCGAAGCAGGCGTTGACGAAGAGCACCAGGTCTTCTCGGGCTACCTGTTCGCTCCGTGTCTGCTCCGGGCGCGCAAGTACGCCGCTCTCGCGATCCGGCTCGTCTATCGTTGTGGTGATCATCCTGGGGGCATGGTCGGCGGAAAAGCTCGGCTATCCGGGGAATGGCGGCACGACAGACAAACGCCATTTCACAGATGGTTCTGCGGAAGTCGCACCAGAGTCCCGCGGATAGCCTGCAGTATTATATCGCTTCACCGGCAGCACCGTGGTAAAGAACAGACTGTGCGACGGGGCTATATCATCCTTGAGGCTGAATCCGTGTCTTGGGTTTACGGAAGTCTGGAAGTTGCCTCCATGGGTAAGAGAGGCTGGGAGGATTATCGCAGATGCGGTGAAAGTTATTATGGGTCAGAGCGAGGGCACTACTATAGAACCGAACCTTGGTCTCGCGACGGAAGAGCCGGTTGGGGCACCGAAACCTATCAATCAGTGACTTCGACTTCAGCGAAGCCGGCCTGCTCGATCCCGCCTGCTGCCCGGGCTGCCGACGGCGCGTCCCCACGCCGCCAGGGCCGGAGGCAGAACAATTTCGCCCGGGTGGGGACCCTCTTCGGGAACGTCCTCCGTCAGTGCCCGGGATCGGGGCGGCCGGCGGGTGCTATTGCCTGCCGAACACGAGGTCCTCGGCGATGGCCTTCTGTTGCTGTGTGAGGACTTCCCACACGTGGGGTAACGCCGACCCTTCGACCTGGAGGGTGCCCGAGAAAACATTCCAGAACGGCCCCCACGGCGCGCCTCCCTCGTCCGGGACGATCCGGAAGCCGCTCTGAACCTCGGTCTGATGCCCGACCGGCGTGCGGACGACCTCCTTAGCGATCGGCGCGGGCGCGACATACTTCTTTACGTACCGGTAGTCCAGCACGTCGCGCTCCAGCTTCTGGATCGTGAACGAGCGCGAGACCGTCCTGCCGCTTCGGTTCGCCTTTTTCTGTTCCTTCTTCTCTTCGTCCCTTTCAACCGACCTCCGGCCCCCCTTCGCTTCCCCGCCGATCTTGAACTTGGCCACTTTCAGGACCGGCACTTCGACGCTGAGTCCTGCACCGCCGGACACGTCGGTGTAGACCTCGACGCTGGTGGAATGGCTGCTGGATTCGCTGGCCTCTTCGTAGACCTGCGCCGCGTACGCCACCTTGAACCCGCCCCGGGCGACCCGGGCTTCCGATGTGGGGATGATGAGGTTCGTGTCCGCCGACGTGGCGAATTCGTCTTTGTGTTCCCTGCCTTCGCCCTCGAACTCTTCGATCTTCTTGCCGGTCGTATCCTGGATCCCGTGGAGGAAGCTTTCCCGGGCCGCGCCTTCGAAGAACTCGACCCAATGCACTAACCGCTCGTTGTTTCCCGGTTTCCACTTGCCGGCGTTGATGAGTTCCCCGATCTCGCGGCCTTTCTCGCGCGCCTGTTCCATGTCGGTGCTGATCGTCGGCTTGCCCAGTTTGGGCCCCTGGGGGCTGCGGTGGATCTTGCCGGGATGCTGCTGCACCGGGTGCGCAAGTTCGTGGGACAGCAACTGCTTGCCGCCGCCGCCGCGGTCGGGATAGAGCGGCATCCGGCTGAAATCGTGGGCAGGGCGGCCCGCCCCGGTGCCGGCACCGGGGCGGGCCTGAAGAAGGTCATCCGGTTGAGCCTGCCGCTGCAGGAGCGGCCGCTGCGTTCCTACGGTGTCGGGAAGAGCGTGATCGGAGGGAACCGGCTCTCGATATCGATCCTGCTTGCGCGAAAAGATCCTCATCTTGCACCTCCCGTTCAGTCGAGCGGCACTGCCTAACGGCCCGGGTCACAGGCGCGGGCGGATGAGTTATACTACCCTTTTGCGGCGGCGAAACCGCCCGACCGAGCCGGCGGAAGGGGCCTCCTGCCGGCGGGTCGGGGTGAGAATTTTCGGTGTGTGCTGACGGGTGTCAGCGGGGCTGGGGCGCTCGGACTTCCGGCAGGCGGCGCGAAGGGGCGGCGCCCGCCGCCCGTGCGGCTATTCGTATGCCTCCACGCTCACCGGCCGGGCCGTGGCCGGGTTGGGCCACTCCGGGTACCCGGGCAACCCGCTCCGGAAGGGGCGTATCTCCCCCGGGCGCAGGTCTTCGAGCAGGGCGCCCATGGTCTTGAAGACGCTGCCGCCGCTCTGCGCGACGGCCTCGCGCAGCAGTTCGTCGTGCCGGGCGAGCGCGCGGCGCATGGCGTCCGGGTACCGATCCCAGAGCCGGGTGCTGCCCTCGATGTCGGTGAACAGAAACGTGACGGCGCCGGAAGGAAGGGTGGTGGCCCCTCCCCTCGCCTGGGCACACCCCCTATACCGAGAACAACCCGTATCCCTTCTACCGTGTTTACCGTTGGTTCCCTGTTATACTATAAGGGTGGCAACCACGCACATCGACCGACGCCCCACGCGGACCGCCCCTTGCGACGTTCCGCGACGCGCCCACCCCAGGAACCGCGCCGCGGAGGAAAGGGCGGGTCGGTGACCCCGCCTCAGCAGCCCCCCCTCGGCGGCGCGGACGAACCGTCCCGTCCGCTGGCCGAGGGGGTGACCGACTACGCCCTGTTCCTGATCGGCCCCGACGGGCGGATCGCGAGCTGGAACGAGGGGGCGCGGCGCATCCTGGGCTACGAGGAGGGCGACGTGCTCGGCCGGCCCTCCGCTCTCCTCTTCACCCCCGAAGACAGGGCGGCGGGGGTGCCCGAACAGGAACTCGCCGCCGCCGCGTGCGAGGGCCGCGCCGCGAGCGTGCGCTGGTGCCAGCGCAGGGACGGCACCCGCTTCTGGGCCGACGGGGTGCTGGAGCGGCTGACGGGCGGGGAGGCGGGCGAGACCGTGGGGTTCGCCAAAGTCCTGCGTGACGCCACGCGCCAGCACGAGGCCGAGGCGCGGCTCGCCCTGCGCGAGGAGCGGTACCGAACCCTCTTCGGCTCCATCGACCAGGGCTTCTGCATCGTGGAGGTGCTCCTGGACGCGCGGGGCGAGCCGCGGGACTACCGCTTCATCGAGGTCAACCCCGCGTTCGAGCGGCACACGGGCCTCGCCAACGCCCTCGGCAGGACGGCCCGCGGACTCGTCCCGAACCTGGACGAGTTCTGGTTCCGCACCTACGGGTCCGTGGCCCTGACGGGCCAGGCCGCGCGTTTCGAGAGCCACGCGCCCGCCATGGGGCGCTGGTTCGACGTGTACGCCCTGCCCGTCGGAGCCCGCGAGGAGCGCCGCGTCGCCATCCTGTTCACCGACACCACCGAACGGCGCGAGACGCTCGAAGCGCTCCAAGCAAAGAACGACGAGGTGGTCTCCATCCTGGAGAGCGTCACCGACGCCTTTTATGCCGTGGACGAGTCGTGGCGGTTCACCTACGTCAACGCCGAGGCCGAGCGGCTGCTGCTGCGGAAGCACGGCGAACTGTTGGGGAAGAATATTTGGGAGGAGTTCCCCGCCGCCGTCGGGTCGGCGTTCGAGACGCACTACCGCCGCGCGGCGCGGGAGCGGGCGACCGCCGTGTTCCAGGCGTACTACCCGCCGCCGCTGGACGGCTGGTACGACGTGCGGGCCTACCCGTCCCCCACGGGCGGCGGCCTCGCGGTCTACTTCCGCAACATAAGCGCGGAGCGCCTCAGGGAGCAGGAGCGGGAAGCCCTGCTCGAAGCGCAGCGGGCGCGCGCGGAGCGGGAGGCGCTGCTGAACCAGATCGGGGCGGCGCTGCGCCAGACCGAGGACCCCGAGGAGGTGC
>CADCTO010000610.1 GCA_902805585.1 uncultured Armatimonadota bacterium
GCAGGGTCAGCACCAGGATGATCACGAAGAGGACCCAGGCGATGGCGCTGGCGTAGCCCATCTTGAAGTACCGGAACGCATTCGTGAACAGGTACAGGACCGGGACCAGAAGCGAATCCAGCGGCCCGGCGTTCCCGGTCCCGCCGCCCAGCACGTACACCCGGTCGAACTCCTGGAGCGCGTGGATGGTGCCCATGATCAGGTTGAAGAAGATGTACGGGGAGAGCATCGGCAGCGTCACGTGCCGGAACGAGGCCCAGCCCCGCGCGCCGTCGATCTGCGCCGCCTCGTACAGACTGTGCGGCACGCCCTGGAGGCCCGCCAGCCACAGGATCATTCCGCCCCCCGCGCCCCACAGGCCCTGCAGGATAAGCCCCGGCTTGGCCCACTCCGGCACGCCGAACCACCCCGGCGGCAGCCACCCGAACCACGCCGTCAGCGTCGACTTCCACAGCGCGTTCAGCAGCCCCTTGTTCGGGTCGCCCGCCAGGATCCACGCCCACAAGACGGCCGAGGCGATGGCCGGGACGATGGACGGGATGTAGAAAGCCGTCCGGTACCAGGCCATGCCCTTGACCTTCATGTTGAGCAGCAAAGCGATACCGAGCCCGGTCGCCATTCCGAAGGGGATGCCGACGAGGGACAGGTAGGCGGCGTTCCCCAGCGCCTTGCCCATCATCTCGCGGTCGTCGGTGAACAGGGTACGGAAGTTGGACAGGCCGACGTAGCGCGGGGCGTGGAGCACGTCATAGTCGCAGAAGGCGAACAGGATCGAGGCCAGGATCGGGCCGGCGGTCAGGAGCAGGAACCCCACGATCCACGGCCCGGCCATCAGGTAGCCCGCGAGCGCGTCCCGCCGCGCCGCGCGCGAATGGCCCACGAGCGCGCGGACCCGCCACGCCGCGAAGCCGAGGACGAGCAGGGCCAGCGCGCCGAGGACGAGGACCGGGCCGCGGAAGGAGAAGGTGGGCAGGCTTTCGCGGGAATATGCCTTGTCCAGTTCCCGCTGCACCAGGGCCTGCTGCTCGCCCAGGGCCGCCTCGGGCGTCTGGGCGCGCGACGCACCGTTCTCGAACGCCCGCACGTGCGCGTCCCACAGCGTCTGTCCCACGAAGGTGACGGGACGGTATTTGGCGGCCGGGAGGATGTCGATGAACGCCTTCTGTCCGGCGAGGAGGCGCGGGTTCTCGGGCGGGAACGTGCGCAGCAGCAGCGCGTTGATCTTCTGGTTGGCCGTCAGGTTGAAGACGAACGGGCGGCCCTTGGCCTCGTTGAACGCCTTCTGCGCCCGGTTCCCGATCAGGGCCGCCTCCTCCGAACTCATCCACTGGATGAAGCGCCACGCCCCGCGCGGGTTCCGGGCGCCCTTCGGGATGGCGAGCGAGAATCCGCCGCACCAGGTGATGAACGGGTCCTGGCCCGCGAAGCGGCCCTCGCCGCGCAGGCGCTCGGCGGGAACGGGCGGGGGCGCGACGCCGAAGTCCAGGCCGGGCGCGTAGCGGGCGATCTGCGCGATGACCCACGACCCGTTGATCACCATGCCGATCTTGCCGGTGTAGAACGGGTCCTGCTCCTCGCCCTGGAAGCCGCTCTGGAAGATGTTGACCTTGTCGTAGCCGCCGAGACTTTCGTAGACGTCGGCCATGTACGCCAGCGCGCCGACGGTGTTCGGGTTCGCGAGGGTCGACATGCGGCCGTCCGGGCTCATGAACTCGCCGCCGTTCTGCCACGAGTACAGGTACAGCCACGAGTTGCCGTAGTTGGGGATGAAGCCGATGCGCTGGAACGTCCCGTCGGGGTTGAGCTTGGTGAGCTTCTTGGCGGTCTCCTTCAGCTCGTCCCAGGTGCGCGGCGGGCGGTCCGGGTCGAGCCCGGCCTCGCGGAACAGCGCGCGGTTATACAGGAGCATGCGGTCGTCGATGCCCGTCGGGATGGCGTAGACCTCGCCCTGGTACACGGCCTCCTGCCACGCCGCCGCGTAGTAGTTCTCCTCGCGGATGCCTCCCGGGGAAGTCTTCTCCGCTTCGAGGAACGGCCCGAGCGGCTGGAACGTTTCGCGCGACGCCCAGTCCCCGATGGTGAAGCGGTCCTGGTTGATGACGTCCGGCGGGACGCCGCCGACGATGGCGGTCATCAGCTTCTGCGGGTTCATCGCGCCCGCGCCCATCGAGAGCAGCGACACGTCGATGTCCGGGTTGCGCTTCTCGAACTCGGCCACCTGGGCGTCGAGACCGGCGGTCTCCTTGCCCGACTGGAGCCCCCAGACGACGAGCTTCGTCTTCCGGGCGCCCTCCTGTGCGCGCGCGCCCGTTCCCGACCCACAGGCGACGAGGAGCATCACCAGCAGAACGAAGCAGCGGGCTCTAACTCTGAACAAAACGGGACCTCCACGGCATCGTGTCCGACACCGGCATTTCCGAGGGGATGCGCCGCCGCCGTCCGGAGACGTGGCGGCGGGACGAGAGACATGTATAATAGGGTATCATGGCGGCGCGTTCCGAGGTAGGGCAGTGACAGTGATCCGGCAGCTTTATCGCGGCCTCACGGTTTCCCTATTCGTCGCGATGGGCGCCGTTGCCTTCTGCGCGGCCGGCGATCCGGCGCCGACCCGCCCGGTTGCCGGGGCGGACGCCGACGCGGTCGCGTTTTTCGAGACCCGCATCCGGCCCCTGCTGGCCGACAACTGCGTGTCCTGCCACGGGGACAAGACGCAGCACGGAGGGCTCCGGCTGGACACACGCGCCGGCTTCGCGCGGGGCGGCGACGGAGGCCCGGTCGTCGTTCCCGAGGGGCCGGCGCACAGCAAACTGCTCCAGGCGGTGCGCTACGACGGCACGATCAAGATGCCGCCGTCGGGGAAGCTCACGGAGCAGCAAATCGCCGACCTGACGACGTGGGTCGCGATGGGCGCCCCGTGGCCCAAGGAACGAATCCCCGCCGCGACGACGTCGGCCTCAGACCCCGCCTTCCCGTATCCCGCCGAGAGCCGCAAGTTCTGGGCGTTCCAGCCTGTGCGAGACCGGCCCGCCCCGCGGGTGAAGGACCGGGCGTGGCCCCGGTCGCCGCTGGACGCCTTCGTGCTCGCGGGCCTGGAGAGGCGCGGCCTGCGCCCCGCCCCGCCCACCGACAGGCGCACCCTGCTCCGCCGCGTCACGTTCGACCTGACCGGCCTGCCGCCCACGCCGACCGAGATCAGCGCGTTCCTCGCGGACACGTCGCCGAACGCGTTCGCGAAAGTGGTCGACCGGCTGCTGGCGAGCCCGCGCTACGGCGAGCGCTGGGGGCGGCACTGGCTGGACGTGGTCCGCTATGCAGACTCGCTGGACGCGCGCGGGTTGGGGGGCGAGGGTGATATCCGCGAGGCGTGGCGTTACCGCGACTGGGTCGTGCGCGCGTTCAACCGCGACCTGCCGTACGATCAGTTCATCGTGAACCAGATCGCGGGCGACCTCTTGCCGCCGCCCGCCGGGCGGGACCTCAACGTGGCGGGCACGATCGCGACGGGGATGCTCGCGATCGGCGAATGGGGCAATGGCGACGCCGACAAGGAGAAGATCCTGACCGACATCGCCGACGATCAGGTCGATGTGGTCAGCCGCGGGTTCATGGGCCTGACGGTCGCCTGCGCCCGCTGCCACGACCACAAGTTCGACCCGATCCCGACCAAGGACTACTACGGCATGGCCGGCATCTTCTTCAGCAGCCACATCCTGCCGGGGCTGACGCCGAAGGGGCAGGGCGAAAAGCCGCTGCGGATTCCGCTGATGGGTAAGGCGGCGGTTGCGCGGCGCGCGCGGGGG
>CADCTO010000611.1 GCA_902805585.1 uncultured Armatimonadota bacterium
GTCCGTCCCCGGCCTGTATGAAGTGTCATCGACCTCCGGCCAGGGCAGCTCCTTCGTGCGCGTCCAGTTCCAGTGGGGCGTGGACATCGGGCAGGCCGCCGTCGACGTGCTGCAGCAGGTGCAGCGCGCACGCCGCGAGTTCCCGTCGGACCCGACGCTGGAGAACCCCATCGTCTTCAAGTTCGACCCGTCCCAGTCGCCGATCCTGGTCTACGGCGTTTCGGGCGAGTCCGACCCCGTGAAACTGCGGACCCTGCTGGACAACCAGGTCGCGCCGATCCTCGAAAGCGCCGATGGCGTCGCGGCGGTCAACGTGACGGGCGGGGAAGAGCGGGCCATCATCGTGGACGTGGACCCCGAGAAGCTGCGGGCCCGCGGCCTGTCGCTCGCCCAGGTCTCCGACCGGATCGCCAAAGAGAACCTGAACCTCCCGGCGGGCATCGCCAAGGAGAGCGAGACCGAATATACCATCCGCTCCACGGGCTTCTTCGTCAACATCGACGAAATCAAGGCGGTCCCAGTCGGCTCCAACAACGGCCGGCTGGTCGCGCTCGGCGAGATCGCCGACGTGCGCGACGCCAAGACCGAGACCCGCATCTTCACCCGCCTCAACGGCGATACCGCCGTCGGCCTGCTGATCGTCCGGCAGAGCAGCGCGAACACGATCAAGACGGCGCAAGCGGTCCAGGAACGGCTGGAGCAGGCCAAGCAACTGTACCCGGGCCTCCAGTTCAAACTGGCCTACGACCAGTCCCGGTTTATCGAGACGGCGGTACACCGTGTGGGGGAGGACGCCATCATCGGCGGCACGCTGGCCGTCATCATCCTGCTCTTCTTCCTTCGCAACGTGCGCTCGACCCTGGTCGTGGCCCTGTCGATCCCGATCTCGATCGTGTCGACGTTCGCCCTGATCTACATGTGCGGCTTCTCGCTGAACACGATGTCGCTCTCGGGCATGGCGCTCGCGGTCGGTCTGATCGTCGACGACGCCGTGGTCGTCCTGGAGAACATCTTCCGGCACATCGAGCGCGACAAGATGCGCGCCGGCGAGGCCGCCGTCTCGGGCACGCAGGAGATCCTGACCGCCGTCGTCGCCTCGACGCTGACGATCATGATCGTCTTCCTCCCGCTCCTGCTCATCCAGGGGCAGGCCGGGCAGATGTTCACGCAGCTCGCCCTCGTGGTCATCTTCTCCATCGGCGTCTCGCTCCTGGACGCCGCGACGGTCGTGCCGATGCTCGCCTCGCGCTTCATCAAAGCCGAAGACTATGCCGATGCCGAGCACGGCCACGGCGCTACCGAAAAGCAGAAAGGGCTGCTGGGGCGCTTCTTCCGCTGGTCCGGGCAGCGCTTCGACGCGCTGGACGAATCCTATCGCCGCGGCCTGCAATGGTCGCTCAAGCGGCGCTGGCTCGTGGTCGGCGGGGCGTTCACCGCGTGCGCCCTGTCACTCCTGTTGGTCCCCTTCATCGGGGTCGAGCTGATGCCCCAGACCGACAGCGGCGACCTCCAGGTCAACGTGAAAATGCCCATCGGAACGAGCTTCACGAAGACCAACGAGGTCATGCTCCAGGTCGAGAAGATCCTGCTGGAGAACCCGAACGTCGCCACGGTCTTTTCGGCCGCGGGGACGAACCTGTCGATCCGTGGCGTTTCCGCCGCGCTCTCCTCCAACCAGGGCGCGGCCATCGTCAAGCTCAAAGACGACCGGAAGGCGGCGACGCAGGACGTCATCGGCGACCTGCGCAAGAAGATGGGCCAGATACCGGGCGTCCGCCCGCGTCTGAACCAGATCGACCTCGTGACCCAGATCCTGACCGGCGGCAACCAGAACGTCGAGGTCAACATCTTCGGCGAAAGCCTGGACGAGCTTTCACGCCTCTCGCGCGAGGTGATGGAAAAGAGCCGCGACGTGTCGGGCTGGCAGAACGTGGACGTGAACTGGCAGGACGCCACGCCGGAACTCCAGTGGAAGGTAGACCGGCAGAAGGCCCTGCAGCTGGGCCTGTCGTTCTCCGACATAGCCACCGCCATCGGCACCGCGACCCGCGGCAACATCGCGTCCTACTATCAGGAGAACGGCTTCCAGTACCCGATCCAGGTGCAGTTCCCCGAAGACCGACGCAAGACGGTCGACGCGCTCCTTGCCCTTCCGCTGCGGCCCTCGCTCCCCGCCGCATCCGCGGCGCGGGGCGCTACGGACGCCGCCGGGGGGGGGCGCCTGGGGACGTCCGACGCCGCGGCGACCCCCCCGAGCATCGAATTGCGGCAGGTGGCGCGTCCCGTGCTCGGCACCGGCCCCAGCGAGATCACGCGCCTGAACCGGCAGCGGTACGTCGCCATCTCCGGCACGCCGGAAGGGCGCTCGGCGGGCGAGATCCAGCAGGACGTCGCCGCGCAGATGCAGGCGGTGAGTCTCCCGGCGGGCTACCGCTGGGACTGGGGGAGCAACCAGAAGCGGCGCGGCGAGGAGTTCGCGGGCATGGGCCTGGCGGTCGTGCTCGCCATCGCGCTGATCTACATGCTGCTCGCCTCGCAGTTCGAGTCGTTCGTCCACCCGCTCACGATCCTGCTGTCGGTCCCGCTGTCGGTCATCGGCGTGATCCTGGCGCTGTTCCTGTCCGGGCGCTCGTTCGGCCTGACCGCCTTTATCGGGCTGCTGCTCCTGGTCGGCATCGTCGTCAAGAACGGCATCCTGCTCATCGACTACACCAACCTGCTGCGGGAGCGGGGGCGAACGCGCGACGAGGCGGTCCTCGAAGCGTCGCCGACCCGCCTGCGCCCGATCCTGATGACCAGCCTTGCGGCCGGCTTCGGCATGCTGCCGCTCGCGCTGGGCCTGGGCGAGGGCTCGGAGACGCAGGCCCCGCTCGCGACCTCGGTCGTCGGCGGCCTGTTCACCTCGACCCTGCTGACCCTGTTCGTCGTGCCGTGCGTCTACACGTTCTTCGACGACCTGGCCCGGCGCCTGCGCGGCGGCGACGACAAGGACTTGGCGCGCCCGCCACTCCTCGTGGAGCCGTCCGTCGAATCGGTGGAGCGGGAGCGCATCCGGGCGACGGCGGCGACGTCCGTCCCGCCCGGTCCCGCCGCCGCCGCCACCGGACCCCGCCGGGAGAGCCAGGAGGACCGGAATGGTTGAAGCGCCGCCGCAGCAGCAGGAGAGCGAGGCGAGGTGCCACCCGGAGATCCTGGAGGAGCGCGCCCGGCACGCCGAGCAGACCCTGCCGGAGATCGCCCGGCGGCTGTTCACGCTCGACCCCGCAGACCCGCTCGCGGACCTGCCCAACGCGCAGCTCAAGGTGTGCTCCCTGCTTCTGAACGGGGAGCGCACCATGTCCCAAGTCGGCGAAGAGCTGAACATCTCCGTCAGCGCCGTGACCCAGATCGCGGACCGTTTGGAGAAGGCGGACCTCGTCGCGCGGCACGCCGCCGAGCGCGACGGGGACGGCGACCGGCGGTCACGGTACCTGACGCTGACGGCGCGCGGCGCGGCGCTGATGGAGGCCCGCCGGAAGTGGCGCGTCGAGCGGGTCGCCTCCGCCCTCGGTCGCCTTTCCGACGCGGACCAGGCGCGCGTGGTCGCCGCCCTGGATGTACTCCTCTCCGCCTGCCGTCAGAGCGGCGACGGCGACCGGGCGGCGTGAAACGTCGCCGCCGGCTTAGCGAGCGGCGGCAGTATACCGTTAGGCTGGGGCGTCTCCTGGAGGAGGTACCGGTTGGCGACGCCTTTGCCACCCCAGGAAGGTATTAGGCGTCTGACGCCTAACACAAAGTTAGACCGTGCTTGGGCGAA
>CADCTO010000612.1 GCA_902805585.1 uncultured Armatimonadota bacterium
CGCACGAGATCGCCGACGCCCGCTCCGCCGGACCGGTCTGACACGGTGGCGCCGGCGCTGTCCTGGTACCCGCTCGCCCTGACGCAGCAGATCGCGCAGGGGAAACGGACGGTGGCGGATATCGCGCGCCGGGCCGCGGCCTCCGGCATCGGCGCCGTGGAGTTGTATGACGGCCTGTTCGCGCCCGTGGGGCCGTTCACCCCGGAGGCCGTCCGGCAGGTTCTGGGAGCCTCGGGCCTGGCCGTCTCGCTGCTCGTCTGCGCGCCCGACTTCGGCAGCCCGTTCCTGGCCGTCCGGCGGCAGGAGCGCGCGGCGGCGGAGGGGTATCTGGTCACGGCGGAAGCGCTGGGCGCTCCGGCGGTCCGCTTCGCGGCGGGGCAGACGCACCCGGGCATCCGCCGGGAAGACGCCCTGGAGATCGCGGCGCAGAACCTCAGAGAGCTTGCGGAAAGGGCCGCGGAACGGGGACTGGCGGTGTGCGTGGAGAACCAGATCCGCGACACCCGCTGGCAGGAAGCCGACATCTCGGCGCCCTTCGACGCCTTCGCCGCACTGCTGGGCCGCCTCGAAGACACGCCGGTGCGGGTGCTGCTGAACACCGGCAACCCGCCGCTCGTCGGTACGGACGTGCTGTCGGTGCTGGCGCGCATCGGCCCGGACAGCCTGCACGGCCTGCACCTGTCGGACCGGCGGGAGGGGGGCGGCGCGTACCTGCCGCTCGGCGACGGTCCCACCCCGTGGCCCGCGCTCAAGGCGGCGCTGCGGGCGCGGGATTTCGGCGGCACGGTGGGGATCGTGGACGGTCACGCAGCCGACGAGGACGCACAGCGCTCGCTCGCGTTCGCCCGCGCGTGGCTCTCGGACTGGTAAACAAGGAGAACCCGATGGCTTCCAAACTCGCCGTGCAGATGTATACGATCCGCGACCACACCAGGACGGCGCGGGCGCTGGCCGACAGCCTGGCGCGCGTGCGCGCCATCGGGTACACGGCGGTCCAGCTTTCGGCCGTCGGCGCGATGAGCGGGGACCGCCCGGAGGTCGATGCCCGGGAGGCGCGCCGGATGCTCGACGACAACGGGCTGGCCTGCATCGCGACGCACCGGGGCTGGGAGGCGCTCGCCGAGCGCACCGACGAGGAGATCGACTTTCACCGGACGCTGGGCTGCACGTTCACGGCCATCGGCGGCATCCCCGGGAGCTACGGCGAGCGGGGCGCGGAGGGTTATGCAGCCTTTGTCCGCGACGCCGCGCCCGTGATCGCCCGGCTCAAGGCGGCGGGGATCCGCTGGGGGTACCACAACCACGCCCACGAGTTCCAGCGGCTCGACGACCCGGCGGGGCCGGAGCGACGCACGCGGTACGACCTGTTCATCGAGGACGGCGGCGCCGACTTCCTGCTGGAGGTCGACGTCTACTGGGCGTGGCACGCGGGCATCGACCCCGTCCGCCTGATGCAGCGCGGCGCGGGGCGCGTTCCGGTCATCCACCTGAAGGACAAAGAGGTCGTGGCCAAGGAAGGTCCGGTGATCGCGGCCATCGGCGAGGGGAACCTGCCGTGGGACACGATCCTGCCGGCCTGCGAATCGGCCGGCGTCGCGTGGTACGCGGTGGAGCAGGACGTGTGCCGGCGCGACCCGTTCGACTGCCTGCGCGCCTCCTACGACTTCCTCTCGGCGCAGGGCCTGTAAATAGGCCTCGCGTAAAGCCGCAAAGCGGCCGATGAAAGATGGTAGAATTGCCGGCCTTCGATACGGCGGCGGCGGGCGTTTCCGCGGTCGACGCGGCGGGAAAAAGGGCGGGGTATCAGGAAGGGATTTGCCGAGAAGCATGGCGAGCAGCAGCAAACGCATCAGCCTGGACGGGACGTGGCGGTTCCAGGTGGACGGGGAACCCGAAGAGCGCAGCATCGAAGTGCCGGGGCCGTGGGAGTCCCAGTTCCCCGAGCTGCAGAACGCGGCGGTGGCGGCCACCTATACCAGAACGGTCAAAGTGCCCCGCGGCTGGGCGACCGGCGTGACGCGCCTGCACGTCGGCGCGGCGGACTACTACGCCGAGGTCAGCGTCAACGGGTACCTGGTCGGCACCCACGAGGGCGGCTACCTGCCCTTCGACCTGGAGGTGCAGGAGTTCCTGCGGCCCGGCGAGGAGAACGTCATCCGGATCAAGGTCGCCGACAGCGGCCCGCACCGGTTCATCAGCGGCGCCGGCGACCTGACCCCCGACACCACCCAGACCGCCGCCGCGCGCCCCTTCCCGTTCACCGAGATACCGCACGGCAAGCAGTCCTGGTACGCGACCGTCGGGGGCATCTGGCAGAGCGTGTGGCTGGAACACCGCTCCGACTGCTTCATCGACAACGTGTTCGTGCGGCCCGACGTCGAGCGCGCGGGGGCGTCGGTGCGCGTGCGCCTGGCCCACCCGCCGCTCGACTCGGACGCCTACCGGCTGCGGCTGACCGTCAAAGCGCCCGCGGGCGCCGGGACCGTCCCGGAGGTCGAATTCCCGGTCCCCGGAGCGCGCCAGAGCGTGATCAACCTCGCCGTCCTGACGCCGGACCCCGCCCTGTGGACGCCGGACACGCCGCACCTGTACGGGCTGACCGTTTCGCTCGTACAGAACGGCACCGTCGTGGACACGTTCGAGACGCGCTTCGGGATGCGCCGCATCGAAGCCCGCGACGGGCAGATATTCCTCAACGGGCACCCGATCTTCCTGTCCGGGGCGCTCGACCAGGACTACTACCCCGAAACCATCTACACCCCGCCGTCCACGGCCTACCTGCGCGACCAGTTCAAGAAGGCCAAGGAGATGGGGCTGAACCTGCTCCGCTGCCACATCAAGACGCCGGACCCGCGCTACCTCGACCTGTGCGACGAGATGGGCCTGATGGTCTGGTACGAGATCCCGAACTGGGCCGTGCTGACCAAGCGCAGCGGCCGGCGCGGGCGTAAGCACCTGGAGGCGATGCTGGAGCGCGACTACAACCACGCCAGCCTGCTCATCCTGTCCGTGATGAACGAGTCGTGGGGCATCGACCTGACGGAGAAGTGGCAGCGCGAATGGCTGGCCGAGATGTTCGACTACGCCAAGAGCCTGGACCCGACGCGGCTCGTGGTCGATAACTCGGCGTGCATCCCGAATTTCCACGTCAAGAGCGACCTCGACGACTACCACATCTATTTTTCGGTCCCGGACCACGCCCGCAAATGGGAAACGTGGTGTGCGGACTTCGCGGGGCGCCCCGCGTGGACCTACATCCGCTACGGCGACGCCCAGCGCACGAAACAGGAACCCATCGTCTTGTCCGAATTCGGCAACTGGGGCCTGCCGAAACTGTCCCAGCTGCGCCGGTGCCAGGCGGACGACCGGGACCCCTGGTGGTTCGCGACGGGTGCGGGCGCGGCCCGGCCCGAAGGCTGCGAAGACCGGTTCCGCCAGTACCACCTCGACCGGATCTTCGGTTCGTGGGACAGGATGGCGGAGGCGAGCCAGTGGCAGGAGTTCCTGTCGCTTAAGTTCGAGATCGAGACGATGCGCAAGCACTCGTCGATCGTCGGGTTCGTGATCACCGAATTCACCGACCTCCACTGGGAGGCGAACGGCCTGCTCGACATGTGCCGCAACCCCAAGGCGTTCCATAAAAAGCTGCCGGAGATACTGGGACAGGACCTGCTCATCCCCGACCGCCCGCGCGGCGGCGCCTACTGGGGCGGCGAAACGTTCACGCTGCCCGTCCTGCTGTCGCACTTCTCGCGCCACGATCTGGCCGGGGCCACGCTGCTCTGGGACGTCGAA
>CADCTO010000613.1 GCA_902805585.1 uncultured Armatimonadota bacterium
GAGTGACGCGGAACTGGCCCGCGCACGTAACCAGATCGAGGCCTCGTTCGTCTTCGACCGCGACTCCATCCCGGCACAGGCGGACCTGCTGGGCCGCTACGCCGTGCGGGGGAACTGGCGTTACCCCGAGAAGTACCTGCCCCTGATCCGCAAGGTCACCGCCGCCGACGTACAGCGGGTCGCGCGAAAGTACCTGACGCCCGATACGCGCACCGTGGGTCATTACGTGCCGATCCCGCCCGCCGCGGCGTCTCCGGCATCCGCCGCCAAGGCGGGCCCGGCGAGCCGGGCCCGCCGCCACCGCCGTTCCCGGGCCGCGGGCCCGCGGCCCGGCGGGGCCACGGCGACGGCGGGTCCGGGCGTACGGGCGGCGAAGACCACGCGCACCGTTCTCCCGAACGGACTGACCGTGATCGTGCGCGAAAACCATGCGAATCCGACCGTGTCGCTTGCCGGCAGCATCCTGTCGGCGGGAGACGCGGCGGACCCGCCGGGTAAGCCGGGCGTCGCCTCACTCACCGCGGACATGCTGGAGCGCGGGACCCGGAACCGCACGTCGAAACAGATCGCCGAAACGCTGGAAGAGGTGGGCGCGAGCCTCGACGTCTCCGCCGGGTCGGAATACCTGTCTTTCGGCGGCCGCTCCCTGACAAAGGATTTCGGGCGACTGATCGACGTGCTCGCGGACGAGCTGCGCCGCCCCGCTTTTCCGGCGGACCAGCTGAACAAGCTGCGCGCGGAAGCCCTGTCCGGCCTCGAACAGGAGGCGGAGGACCCGAGCGCGCGAGCCATGCGCGCTTTTCACGGCGCCGTCTTTCCGCCCGACCACCCGTACTGGAGTCCGACGGTAGACGCCGAGCGCGATTTCATCCGCCGGCTGAAACGGGAAGACCTGATCGCCTTCCACGGCACGCACTATGGGCCCAACACGATGATTTTGGTCATCGTCGGCGACGTGGACACACCGGCGACGATCGAACGGATCCGGCAAAACTTCGGCGACTGGGCGCGCAAAGAAGGGCTCGCGGTTCCCATCATCCCGCCCACCCGGCGTCAGTCCAGACCCGCGCGCATCGTCATACCCATTCCGGACAAGTCGCAGGTGGACATCGTCTACGGGTACGCCGGCGGCCAGCGCCGGAACGCACCCGATTTCTACGCCACGCAGGTGTTGAACTGGATCCTGGGCGGCGGGACCTTCGGCTCGCGTCTGATGACCGACCTGCGGGACAAACAGGGCCTGGTGTATGGCGCCTACTCCAGTGTCGCCGCCAACCTCGGGGAAGGCCCCTTCCTCGTCTCGCTCGGCACGAATCCGGCGAACGCGGACCGGGCCGTGTCCGAGGTGCGGCGACACATCGCGCGCTTGCGGACGCAGGGCGTGACCGAGGAAGAGGTGGCACGCGCCAAGAGTTACATCATCGGGTCGTATCCGCGGGAACTCGCCACGAACGCGGGTATGGCAGGGGAGTTGCTGGAAGCCCAGATCTTCGGCCTCGGCCTGGACTACCCGGCCCGGCAGGGCGCGCTGTACCGGGCCGTGACCAGGGAACAGGTGAATGCCGCGGCGAAGCGGTACCTCGAGCCGCAGGGCGGCACGCTGGTCCTCGCCGGCCCGTATCCGGGAGCAGCGAGCGGCGCAGCCGGGACGCAGCCAGGGAAACCACAGGAAGGTTCAAAATGACCGGACAAGAGTTGTCACACGCGGACCCGGAGATCGCGGACGCGCTCCAGGCGCTTTCGACATCGGGGGGACTGCTGTCGGAGGCACTGCTTCGGATCGGGGCGGATCACCTGGAGACGAGCCCGGACGGCGGTGCGACCTGGTCGGCGATCGAGACCATGGGGCACCTGCTGGATGTCGAAGTCGCCTACGGTAGTCGGCTGCGCCTTCTCCTGAGCCTCGACTCACCGCGGCTTGCCGCCTATGACGAAGAGGCGGTCATCCTCGCGGAGCGGTGGAACGCGGCGGACCTGGAGACCTTGTTCGCCGCATGGTCCTCGCTCCGGACAGCGCACGTCGCCATGATCTCGCGCCTGGACGCGGATACGCTGGCACGCGGCGGCACGGACGACGCCATCGGGCCGGTCACGGTACGAGAACTGGTGCTGCGACTGCCGGTCCACGACCGCCTCCACATCAGCCTGCTGGGCCAACTGGAAGAGAAGTTACACCGCCCTCTGGCGAGCTAGGCGTAGCCGGCTGGCGCCTGCGGAGCGGGCCGTCAGCGGTTCTGATCGTTTTTGGCGCCCGGGACCTGCGGATCGTTCTGCTTTTCGAGATTCTCCGGGTTGTCACGGGCGGTGCTGTAGTGCGGGTTGCTCCCCGTGGCGGTGGCGCTGTCCTGGCGGTCCACGTCCTCGTCCTGCGGGTTCCCGACGGTGCTGGCGGAGGCGTTGGCGTTGGCCTGTTCCGCCGAATCCGTCTTGTCCTGGTCTGCCATGTCTGAATCCTTTCGCGCCGACCACTATTCGGGCGGCTCTCCCAAAGCCGGACTTACCCACAGGCGGAGCAACGATAACCCGCGTCCCCGCCGGCGAGCGGGAATGGAACTCATCTGGATACACGAGCGATGGATGATGTGCAGGCAGACACACCTGAATGGCCTCCGCCCCCGGTTGGTGGAAGCTTGAACCCTCAAGAGCCTTTCGTCCCTCACCACAGCGTCGTGCGCCGGATCTGGGGTGACGGCGATACGATGCTCTTTGTGTTCGCCGGTGCGGCGGCCGAGTTCGCCCTCAACCGTGCCGTAGACTGGCTCTTCTTCACCGGCAGCCTGCCCGCTGACCCGATGGCGCGCCTTCTTTCCACGGCTCGCTTCGTCAAGGAGATCGTCTTCGTCGAAGAGGCGGTGGCCCGCCGGACCCTGGAGCGGATCCGCAGCATTCATCAGGCGGTGGAAGACGAGCGCGGCGAGCAGATACCGCCCTGGGCGCACCGGGATGTCCTTTATCTGCTGATCGACTATTCGGAGCGCGCCTACCAACTGCTGCACCGGCCGCTCACCGTGCAGGAGAAAGACGACCTTTACGCGGTGTTCTGGCGCGTGGGCTCCGGTCTGCACATCCCGGAGTTGCCCCGAAACTATGCCACATGGCAGCAGGATCGGGGGCGCCATCTGCTGCGGGACCTTGCCTACAGTGACTACACAGCAGAACTGTACGCCCGTTATCAGCGCCAGCTCGGCCCGTGGCGCCTGGCGCTGTTACGGCAGGTACAGGCCCTGCTCGCCCCCGACCGGGTCGCCCGACTTCTGGACCTGAAGGCTTGGCCCGGGTCGCGTCACCTGATTCGCGTCTACCGCCCTCTGGTTCGCATGGGGCTGCGGCCGCTGATCCGACGGCTGTTGCTCCCCCGCGATTACATCGAGGAGGTGCAGCAGATGGACGAGACGGCGACGGTCCCGACACGCTGATCCCACGACCCACCGGATCACAGAAAAAGAAAAGAGCCCCCCTGTCCGGACCACCGGTCCGGACAGGGGGGCTCCCCCATCGAAGATCGAAACGCGAAAAGGGCGCGGGGAGTCTTTCGACTCCCCGCGCCCTTTCACAGGTATCCTGGCGGCGTGCTATTTTCCCAGGGGCTCGCGCCCCCAGTATCTTGGCCGCAGCGGGTTTTCACGGCCGTGTTCGGGATGGGAACGGGTGGCTCCCCCGCGCCATGGCCGCCAGAAATCACTAAAACCTGTTGCTGCGCTGCGCTTTGCTGCGCTTTGTCAACGGCACAGGGAAACTTCAAGGGAAAGGGACACGGGCGACCGGTGAATCGAGAGCGCCTCGAGGGGCGAGAGG
>CADCTO010000614.1 GCA_902805585.1 uncultured Armatimonadota bacterium
CCTCGAGCCCGAAACCGTCCCGACGCCGCCCGCCAGCGACGTGCCGCCGATGACGACGGCGGCGATGGCGTTCAGCTCGTAGCCGCTGCCGTCGATGTGGCTGCCCTGGTTGACGAGCGCGGCGTGCAGGAGCGCGGCGAGCCCGGCCAGGAACCCCGAGATGGCGAAGACGATGACCTTGACCCGGTTCGTCGGCACGCCGGACAGCCGCGCGGCGACCTCGTTGCCGCCCACGGCGTAGACGTGGCGCCCGAAGCCGGTGCGGCGCAGCACGAAGGCGGCCAGTGCGCCCGCACCCACGAAGAAGAAGAGCGGCGTGGGGATCTGGAGACCAAGCAGGTCGACCTGTCCCGCGAAGAGGGATTTGAAGACGGGGGAGGCCTCGCCCGGCCCGGTCCCGAAAGCGAGGGGGATGGCGTAGCCGCCCGACCAGAGCGAAGCGGCCCCGCGCGCGGCCGACAGCACGGCCAGGGTCGTGATGAAGGACTGCACCTTGAGTCGGGTCGTGATCAGCCCGTTGGCCGCCCCGACCGCCGCCCCGAGCCCCAGCATGAGCAGGATCGTCGGCGCCGCGCCCAGGTTGTAACGCGTCAAACAGGCGGCGGCCCCCACGGCGCACAGCGCGAGCACGGCCCCGACCGACAGGTCGATGCCGCCGGTCAGGATGACAAGGGTCATCCCCACGGCGATGATCCCGTTCTCGGACGCGAAGCGCACGATGTTGAGCAGGTTGTCGGGCGCCAGGAACACGTTGGTCCCGTCCCGGACCGGCGACAGGATCGCCGCCAGGATCAGGATCGCGATCAGGCCGAACAGGCTCTGGAGGCGCAGCAGGCCCCGCCCGGCCCGGGTAAGGCGGCCGGGGGCGTCCGTCGTGGTCGATGAAGTCGCTTGCATGATTGGTCCCGTTACATAGGTCAGGGCGACAACGGCGCCGCGCCGCGGCCGTCGGCCAGTTCTACGGTGCGGCGTTTGCCGTCCGGATACACCGCCGTCAACCGTGCGCGACCGCCGAACCGGTCGCGCACGGTCACGGAGCCGTCTGCCGTGACGGTCGCCTCGCAGCCGTCGACGCCGAACGCCGTCCGGCGGGCCGGGTCGATGTAGAGGTCGCCGTAGCGGTCGCGGACCGTAGCGGCGGCGGCGAGCGCGGCCCCGTTGCCCCAGGTGAAGATCGTGAACGGCCCGATCACGTCGCCGCCGGGCCCGCCGTGGGCGATGTTCTCCATCATGAACCCGTAGCTTTCCGGGCCGAACGACGGGTGCTGGCGCTCGTACGCCCGCCGCACGTCGGCGTTTTCGGGGCAGTACAGCATCGCGAACGAGGCGCGCAGGGCGGCCACGCCGCGCTCGAAGTACTCCGGCATCCCGGTGGCACGGTAGTAGTCCAGGTACAGCGGCGCGAACAGGCTCTGTCGCGCGTCGTTCCACTCGCCGTCCGCGTTCATGACGCCCCACCCCCCGTGGGTGGGCGCGGGGATCCACGACGGGTCCCACACCTGCTGGAACAGCGACAGCTCGTCCAGGCAGCGCCTGCCGGTCGCCAAGTAACGCTTGTCCCCGAGCACGCGGTGCGCGAGCAGGAACGCCTCGGCGCACCAGAACGGCGACAGCGTGTTCGACTTGAACACCCCGTTACGTTCGATACGCTCCCCGATGCGGTCGACCGCGCCCCAGTTGCTGCACGAAAAGTAGGTCTCGAAGTCTTCCCAGCGGCCCTGCGCCACGGGGCCGTTCTCCAGGTACCGGAGCGCCCTGACCGCGGCCTCGCGGTAGCGCGCCTCCCGCGGGAAGCGGCCGGCCAGATCCAGCAGCAGCGACGCCCCCAGGGCCGTTTCGGGCCCCTCGGCGAGCGGATAGGGGACGCTCCCGTCCGGCTCGACCCAGCCCGGGAACGCGCCCGAGGGCAGCTGTAGTGCGCAGAGCCGGTCGGCGAAGCGGCGGGCGTAGGGCACGGCCTCCGTCTCGCCGGGGCCGGCCAGGTCGTGCCATTCCAGAAGCAGGCGGGCCGTGAAGGCGGCGTCTGCGAGATGACACGCTTCGGCGGACGCCGAAGGTGGACGGCGGTCGGAGTTGGTCCAGCGGCCCTGATCCCACCCCGGCGTGTCCTTGTACAGGCGGTAGCCGCCCCCGCCCGCCGTGTAGACGGAAGGGAACAGGCCGTTCGTCTGCGGCGCGAGCAGGGCGACGCGGGTCATCTGGCGCGCGCGCGCCTCCAGGTCTCTGGACCCCGTCTGCCGGGCGCGTCGCAGCAGACCGTTCGCGCAGCGCTGGGTGGAGAACCAGGCCTGGTTCCACACGGACCGCTGCTCGCGCCATCGCCGCTTCTCGACGGGCACGGACGGGTGCTGGGCGACGTCCACGATGAACGCGGGCGCGCCGACGCGCTCGCCGCCGTTCATCGTGAAACTCTGCCAGACCGTCTCCTCCCATCCGCCCGGCCCGAACGCCCAGCGCTCCACGTATTCGGAGTAGCGGGGGAAAGAAGCGCGCTGGCTGCCGCCCTGCGCGTGGCGCGGGCGCCCCCAGCGCTGCCAGTGCCACCGCGCGGCCAGGCCGTACGGGTTCGCCAGATCTTCCTTTTTCGTGCTGGTCAGCACGTGGACGCGCAGCCGCACGTTTTGCCCCGCATACGCCGCGGGCGCGGCCCGGTACCCGACGTGGAATCCGCCGACGGTGTAGTTCCCGGTCGCGACCCGGATCGTCCGTTGGGGGTGGTCGTAGTCCAGCCACACGCGCAGGCCGGCTTTGCGCGCCGCTTCCACGTCCTCGATGTCCGGGATCAGGGCGAGGGCGATCCGTCCGTCGGCCAGCACGATGGCCGGGGCGCGCAGCGCATGATCTCCCATCACGAACCCGGGTTCCGGCGCAAGGTGCGGGACCCAGACGTGGCGTGTGTCGGCAAGAAAGTGCTTGATGCCGGCCTGGGCGCACATCCCTTCGCCGTCAGCGGGCAACTGGGCCGTGAAGGTCAGCCGGTCGCTGTCCGCGCTGACCCGGAACGCGATCGCGCCTCGGCCGGTAGGGCCGGGGGCCACCTGCTCGACGGCCTGGATCACGTTTCTGCCAGCACGGTTGATAACGGTCGGGGGGGTGCGAGAAGCGGTGTCCGCCGCCCCGAGGCGTGCCGCCCCGAGGAGACAATGGCCCGCGCAAAGCACGAGGGCGCCAGACACGATTTTCATAGAACTCTCATCGAGGGGGGGCGGCGGAGGGGCCGTTGCGGGAACAGCCCCTCCGCCGCGCTAGGTCGTGCCGTTGACTGCTACTTGTACTCGGGGATCTGCTTGCACTCGTTCTGCCAGCCGCGCAGGATGTTCGAATCGGGTCCCGCGTGGAATTCCCAGAGGAAATCGTCGGCGGGAACGCTGCCGGGAGCCCAAGCCAACTGCCCGAAGGTGGAGCAGGGGTTCAGCGCCTTAACATGGCCGTCGTAAAAGGCATAGTTGACCTTGCCCTGATGGGACGTGTAGGCGCCGCCCCCGCCCCGCGCCCAGTCCGCGCGCCAGGGCAGCGTCCAGGTCCCCATGTCCGGGTACTCGAAGCGGCTCTCCATCAGCAAGATGATGTTGGCGGGGCGCGTGACCGCCGCCAGCGTACCGTAGTTGGGGCCGAAGTCGGGGTTCGCCCAGATGTGGTTGCCCGCGTAGGAGCGGGTGATGCCCGTCCGCGCGTCCATGTTGTTCGTGCCGCACGGCGAGTACATCGGCTCTTTGGGCCGCTCGAACGTGGGGCACCGCGTGACGCCCGTGTTCTTTATGTACGGCTGCACCGCGTACCGCCAAGTATAGC
>CADCTO010000615.1:0-27427 GCA_902805585.1 uncultured Armatimonadota bacterium
ACGCGCTCCAGGTCGGCGGAAGACACCGCGCCGCCGATGGCCCGGCCGGCTTCGGCTTCGATGGTTTGCAGTTCGTCGGTCAGCATGATACGTCCTCGCCCCCGGTCCCAAACAAAAGGCCCCCGGCTTGTCGCCGCGGGCCTTCGGTGTTTCGACGCGCGGCGTTACGCAGCGGCGGCGGGGAGGCCCACCTGCCGGAGCAGCGCGGTAAAGCTGTTGGGGTCGGTGATGGCCATGTCCGACAGCACCTTGCGGTCGAGATCGATCTGCGCCTTGTTCATCGCGGCGATGAACGCCGAGTAGGTCGTCCCGCCGTTGCGGCAGGCGGCCGAGATGCGGGTGATCCACAGGCGGCGGAAGTCGCGCTTCTTGTTGCGCCGGTCGCGGTAGGCGAAGTTGCCCGCCCGGGCGACGGCCTCGTTGGCGGTCTTGAACAGGTTGTTCTTGGCGCCCCAGTAACCGGACGCCTGCTTGATGATCTTCTTGTGGCGCTTGTGCGTCATCACGCCACGCTTGACTCTGGGCATGGTTTCCTCCTTCGGGCGCGGCGGGTGCCCCCGCCGCAGTTAGGACCCGACGGCCGGCCCCTTCCGGGGCGGCCGGTGTGTCATCGGGGCGGCGGCGCGCCGCCGCCCCGGTCTTACGACTAGTCGACGCCGTAGGGGAGCTGGCGCCCGACCGACTTGTTCTTGCCGGCGTAGAGCACGGACTCGCTGTACAGGCGGCGCTTCTGGCCCGGACTCTTGCTGATCATCGAGTGCGCCCGGCGCGTGTGCCGGTGCATCAGCTTGCCGGTGCCCGTCTGCGAAAAGCGCTTGGAGGCGCCTTTGTGGGTCTTCATCTTGGGCATGGGGATCGGTTGTCCTCTCGTTATGTCGCCGGCGGGCGCTTCAGAACGGCTCGACCGGTAACTCTTTGACTTGTTTTTCGCCGCGCGGCGGCGTGAACCGGAACGTGTTCGCCGTGAGTTCCGGCGCCGGAGTCTGGCTCCGCACGGTCTCTTTGATGACGATGTCGGAAGATTTGTCCTTGATCGTCATCTCCATCTGGCGGATCGTCGCGTTCCGCGGCTCCACGAAAAAGCGCATCGTGATGCCTTCTTTGGGCATCTCCAGCGTGAAGGCCGAATAGTCGATGCCGCCCACGCTCTCCTTCGTGCCGCTCAGGCGCATCCCCGCCCTGGTCAGGTCGGTCAGCACGGCTTGTTTGTTCTCCGGCGTCATCGCGCTGATGCCGCCGAGCAGCTCGTCGTTGAAGAACAACAGGCCGACCAGGCCGAGCACCGTCAGATCGTCCCGGGCCGCCTCGAACCGGGCGCGCGGCACCACGGCGTACTGCTTCATGCCGGGCCGGTGGATCCACACCCTGGCGCCGTCCGACACCGCCACGTACCGTCCGCCCGGGCTGCCGTCCGGCTTGATCATCGTGATCTCGGAACGGAATCGGTTCGGGCGCTTGACCGTGACGTCTATGCGCTGGCGCGTCGAAAACTGCAGGCTCTTCCCCGAGCCCGTCATCTGCATCTCCACCTGGTGCTGCCGCATACTGCTGCCCCGGAGGGCGTTGAACGCCTTCTGGAGCACCAGCACATCGGGCGTATCGGACGGTGCGGCGACGGGGGGCGCACCGGTCGGCGGCGCGCCCTGCGCGGACACGGCAGATGCGCCGCCCCCGACGACCAGGGCCAGTGCCGCCGCGAAGGCGGTCACCCGTTTCCGCTTCCCGGTTGCTTGTGACAGCGTCGTCTCCTCGTTCCTGATACGGTCAGGGCAAAAGCGAACCCGGCGCGGACGAGGCGTCGGGTTCGCATCACGCAAAACCGCCTTTAACGTCCCGGCGTACGGCGGACTCAGGCTGCGGCGGGCGTGCCCGTCTCCGCCGGGGCAGCGGCGGTAACGGCTGCTGCGACCGGTTCGCTCGGGGCTGCCGCGGGTGCCGGTGCAGCAGCGGCACCCGCGGCGGGCGCTGCTGCCGGGGCGGGCGCGGCGCCTGCCGGAGCAGCCGCCGCCTTCTTGGGAGCACCCCCCTCGCGGGTCGGCGCCAGGATCATGATCATCTGGCGGCCTTCCATGAGCGGCACGCGCTCGACCACGCCGACGCCCTCGTTCTGCACGACCTCGACGATCTTATCGAGCGAGCGGCGGGCGAACTCGGGGTGGGAGATCTCGCGGGACCGGAACCGGACGGTGACCTTGACCTTGTCCCCTTCGCCCAGGAACTTGACGATGTTCTTGATCTTGAAGTCCAGATCGTGGTCGTCCGTCCCCGGACGCATCGTCATGCCCTTCATCTCGGACTGGCGCTGCTTCTTGGCCGCCTCGCGCTCGCGCTTGCCCTGCTCGTACTTGTACTTGCCGTAGTCCATGATACGGCAGACGGGCGGCTGGGCATTCGGCGCGACCTCGATCAGGTCCAGGCCGCGCTCGCGGGCCATGTCGAGGGCCTCGCGCGGCGTCATGATCCCGAGCTGTCCGCCGGCCTCATCGATCACCCGTATCTCGCGAACGCGGATGCGCTCGTTGATACGGAGCCCCATGTCTCTGTCCCGGTTGCGGTCGAAGCCGCGCGGGTCGCGATTATCTGGTGGTATACCTTGCCTCCAAAAACGTGGCCGAATGTGTTCAACTGTGTCGGAGCGCCCCCACCTGAGCAGACATCGCCCCGGGGACGGGCACTCTCCGAGCCATACCTCCGACCATTCTACCAAACCTGCGGGAGCGTGTCAAGGTCTGCCTCTCCCACGCGCCGCGGGCGCGTCGGAATGCTCCGGGTCCTCGGACCTTGCCTCTGTCGGGCGAGCCGCACCTCCGGAGCGTGGGCGTGCAGGACCGCGTTCTCGAAGGCGTCCCGGCGCCGCTATCTGCTTTCCGCCTCGGCCAGGACGTGGGCGAGCGCTTTGGCGGCGGTGTCGCTGACCTCCAGGAAGAGGCGTTTGCGCGCCGCCTTGACCTCGGCGTCGCGGTCGTCGTCCTCGCCCAGGACGAGCACCTCGGAAAGGCCGTACTTGACCGACTGGTAATCCCGGCTCCGCGAAACTTCGAAGGAGACGGTGACCCGCTCGACTCGCATGACTACCCTCCCGCGCCGGGGAACCCGTGCGCCGATCCCGGCGCGCCCCGGACGCTTCTATTGTACCGGCCGAGCGGCTGTCTACGACCCGATCACCGGGATAGGCGGCGGCCGTTTGCAGGAAAAGGGGTGCGAGCGGGCGTAAGGGAGTGTACTCGCGGTCCGATCCGCCAAGCACCTCAACCCCCGGCAGGTAGCCATGAGCCCGCCATCCGGCACGGTCACGTTCCTGTTCACGGACATCGAAGGCAGCACCCGCCTCTGGGAGGAACACCCGGAGGCGATGCGGGTCGCCCTCGCCCGCCACGACGACATCCTCCGCGGCGCCTTCGAGCGGCACGGCGGGCATGTCTTTAAGACGGTCGGGGACGCCTTCTGCGTCGCCTTCGCTTCGGCTCCGGAGGCGCTGCGGGCCGCGATGGACGCCCAGCGGGCCCTTCGTCAGGAAGCCTGGGGCGAGGTCGGCTCGGTCCGAGTCCGCATGGCACTGCATGCCGGCGAGGCCCAGGAGCGGGACGCCGACTACTTCGGCCCGGCGCTCAACCGCGTCGCCCGTCTGCTCGCGGCCGGGCGCGGGGAGCAGGTGCTCCTGTCCCGGGCCGCGCGCGAAGGGCTCGAGCTCTCCCTGCCTGAAGCCGTCACCCTGCACGACATGGGTTCCCACCGCCTGAAGGACCTGCTCCTGCCGGAGCACGTCTATCAGCTCGTCCACCCGGAACTGCCCGCCGAATTCCCGCCGCTGCGTTCACTGGACGCGCTCCCCAACAACCTGCCCCGGCAGCTCACCTCCTTCATCGGCCGGGAGCGGGAGATGGCCGAGGTGAAGCGGCTCCTTTCCGTGGGGAGCCTGGTCACCCTCACCGGCCCGGGCGGCACCGGCAAGACCCGGCTGGCGCTCCAGGTCGGCGCGGACCTCCTCGACCGCTATGGCGACGGCGTCTGGCTGGCGGACCTGGCGCCGCTCACCGACGCGCCGCTCGTCCCGCAGGCAGTGGCGTCGGCGCTGGGTCTGCGGGACGAGCCGGGCCGTCCGCTCACACAGACGCTGACGGATTTTCTGGCGTCTAAGTCGCTCCTGCTCGTGCTGGACAACTGTGAGCACCTGATCGAGGCGTGCGCGCAGCTTGCGGCCGCATTGCTCGCCGCCAGTCCCCGCCTGAGCGTCCTTGCTACCAGTCGGGAGCCCCTGCGCGTGCCGGGCGAGGTCGCCTGGCCCGTGCCCTCGCTCCCGCTCCCGGACCCGGCCCTCCCGCTGCCTCCGCCGGAAAATCTGGAGCGGTATGACGCGGTGCGCCTGTTCCGGGAGCGGGCGGTTTCGGTCCAGCCGGGCTTCGCGATCACCAGCAAGAACGCCCACGCGGTCGCGCAGATCTGCCGGCGGCTGGACGGCATTCCGCTGGCCGTGGAACTGGCGGCCGCGCGGGTGCGGGCCCTGCCGGTGGAGCAGATCGCCCCCCGCCTGGACGACCGGTTCCGCCTGCTGACCGGCGGCAGCCGCACGGCGCTCCCCCGGCAGCAGACGCTGCGCGCCCTGATCGACTGGAGCTGGGACCTGCTCAACGCGGGGGAGAAAGCGTTGCTGAGCCGCCTGTCCGTCTTCTCCGGCGGCTGGACGCTGGATGCGGCCGAGGCGGTCTGCGCGGGGGGCGAGGTCGAAGGGTGGGAGGTCCTGGACCTTCTGACCGGCCTGGTGGACAAGAGCCTGGCGGTCTACGAAGATCCGGAGGGGGGCGCACGGTACCGGTTGCTGGAGACCGTGCGCCAGTACGCGCGGGACCGTCTGGGGGAGGCGGGCGAAGAAGGGGCCGTGAAGCGTCAGCACCGGGATTTCTATCTCGCCCTTTCCGAGGAAGCCGAACCGTTTCTGCGGGGGCAGGAGCAGGTGGCCTGGTTCGGGTGCCTGGAAGCGGAAAAGGGCAACCTGAGGGCGGCGCTGGAATACTGCTTCGCGGAAGCCGGCCCCGGCGGCGACGGGCGCGCCCTCCGGTTCGTGGCGGCGTTGTGGTGGTTCTGGTACATCCGCGGCTACTCCGGCGAAGGCCGTGCCAACGTGGAGAAAGCGCTTTCTGGGACCGGCCCCCTGGAAAGCGGCGAACGACCGACGAGCCCGGCACGCGCCAAGGCCCTCCAGGCGGCGGGCTCGTTCGCGTATCAGCAGGGCGACCCGGAAACGGCCCGTGCGCGCTGGCAGGAGTGCCTGGAAGTACGTCGGGCACAGGAGGACAAGCGCGGCGTCGCGGCAGTGCTAAACAACCTGGGCGTCCTCGCCCGGGACCGGGGCGACTTCGGCGAGGCGCGCTCCCGTTACGAGGAGGCGCTGGCCCTGCGGCGCGAGGTCGGGCACGCGCCGGACATCGCGGGCACGCTGAACAACCTCGCCCTCCTGATGTCGGACCGGGGAGACGCCGCCGCGGCGCAAGCCCTGTATGAGGAGTCCCTGTCCTTCCTGCGTCAGGACGGTGATACCTACGCGATGGCGACGACGCTGAACAACCTGGGCAAACTGGCGCACGAGCGGAACGACCACGTGCGCGCCCGCGCTTATATCGAAGAGGCCCTCGCCCTCCGGCGGCAGATCGGCGAGAAGCGGGGCGTCGCCATGTCGCTCGTCAGCCTCGGCACGATCGCGCAGGCACAGGGGCACGATGACGAGGCACGGTCCCTGTTCGAACAGGCACTGGTGATCTGCCAGGAGACGGGGGACCAGTGGCTCACGTCCTTCACCCTGGAAGGCCTCGCTTCCCTCGCCGCCGAGCGTGGAGATTATGGCCGGGCGGATGCCCTGTATCGGGAAAGCCTGAGGGTCCGGGTTACCCTCGGCGACAGGCCGCACATCGCGCACACGCTCCATTTCCTGGGACGGATGCGGTACAGGCAAGGACTGCCGGGGGGCGCGGCGCGGCTGTGGGCCGCGGCCGAAGCGCTCCGGGAGGCGACCGGGGCGGTGTTGCACCAGACGCCCGAGTCATGTCGGGAGGAAGAACGCTCCGTCGCAGCCGCCCGCTCCGCTCTGGGCGAAGCATCCTTCGCCGACGCATGGGCTGAGGGGCGTGCCATGCCCCTGGAGCAGGCGGTCGAGTACGCGCTCAAACAGGAGGGGTGAGCGCGCATCTCCCTTTATTCTCTAGGACACGGAAGCGCGCCGCCGGGCCACGAGCGCACACGCGTCGTCGCGCAGCGTGCCCCCGGAGAACTCCTTGGCCCCTTCCAGCACGGTTCTGGCGGCTTCGCGCGGGGAGGCATCCGGGGGCACGGTCGCAAGGAGGCGGGCCGCGCCGTCGATTTCCAGGAAGACATTCCCCTGCCGGGCTTCCGTGATCCCGTCGGTGACCAGCAGGAGCGTTTCGCCCTCGCCCAGGCGCTCAACCCCGGACGCGTAGTGCTCGTCCGGGGCGACGCCCAGAGGGAATCCGCCCGCCGCGAGCGGCCGCGCCGCCGTGGCGTCCTCGCCGACGATGAGGGGGTATTCTGCCCCCGCCGAAGCGAACCGCACCTCCCCCGTTTCCGGCGTGACCACGACCAGCGCGAGCGCGACCAGCGACGACACATCCCCGCCGTGCGAGGCGCTGACCAGGGCGTTCAGGCGCGTCAGGCACTCGCCGGGTTCGCCGCCGTGCTCCCGCAGGAAAGCGCGCAGTGCGAACTTGGCCTCCATGATGTGCTGGGCGGCCGCCAGCCCTTTGCCGACCACGTCCCCGACGATCAGCGCCACGGACCCGCCGGGGAGCGCCAGGGCATCGAAGAAGTCCCCGCCGACGTTGGCCTCCGACCACGCCGCCTGGTACAGCGCGCCGACCGCGAGACCGGGGAACCCCTCTTCCGGCACGTCGGTCAGCAGCGCCGTCTGGAGCGTCTCGGCGATCAGACGCTCCCGCTCGTAGGCAGCGCGCTCCTCCTCCTCGTGGCGACGCACCTCGCTCTGGTGCACGAGCATGCCCAGGATCGCCTGCCGCAGCTCGCGAGCCGCCTCGATCTCGACGCCCCTCCAGGGGAGCGACTCCCCCCGCACCAGCTCGCGCCACAGCGCGAAGGACTTGCGCGGCGACAGGCGCTGGGCACCGTCCACGACCTCGACGCGCTTCTGCGGGTCGCCCGCCCAGTCGACCGTGCGCGCGATCTCCGGCCGGAACCAGAGGACGAAACTCTGGCTGACGCGGGAAAGCGGAATGGCGAGCAGCCCGCTGGCCGCGTCGGCCCAGACCGCCGCCTCGGGATAGTCCCGCGCCAGCGCCTGCGTGGCGTACACCTCGCCCGTCGCGGTGCGCGACAGCCATGCCGCCAGCCTGCGCACCGCCTCCTCGTCCGGGGTGCGGCCCAGGAGCGCGCAGCGCCCGTCGAGCAGGACGGCCGCACCGCCCGCCTCCACATAGTCGGCCACGCTCGGGGTCGCGTCGACGAGGCCGCGCAGCACGTCCCGCGCCGAGGAGAGCGCCGCCACGAGCGCCGCCTGCCCCGTTTTCAGGGCGATCGCATAGCCGTGTTCCCCGGCCGCCTCTTTCTCCGGCACCAAAAGCGACACCACCTGCCCGAGGATCTCGCAGGCGCTGCGCACCTCGTAGGGCACGTAGCGCGCGGCGCCGTGGTGGCAGGCGATCAGACCCCAGAGCGCGCCTTGCTTCAGGATCGCGATCGACATGGACGCGTCCACGCCCATGTTCTTCAGGTATTCGATGTGGACGGGGGAGACGGCCCGGAGGATCGCGTGGGTCATGTCCAGCGGCGCGCCCGTGGTCGGGTTCAGTACCGGCACGAGCGGCACCGGCTCCGCGTGCACGTCCGCGATCAGGCGCAGCGCGTTTTTGAGGTACATCTCCCGCGCCTGGCGCGGGATGTCGGAGGCCGGGTAGCGCAGGCCCAGGTACGGCTCCCAGTCGGCGCGTCTGTCCTCGGCGATCACCTCGCCGTTCCACTCCGGATCGAAGCGGTAGACCATCACCCGGTCGAAACCGGTGACGCGCCGCACCAACTCCGCCGCGGTCTGGCAGAAGGAGACGAGCGAGTCCGCGCGCTGGAGGCGGGGGAAGCTGGTCTTGAGGAGATAGTTCAGGTCGGGGGCATCCGCGGGCGCGGGCGCGGGCTGAGGCTCCAGTTCCAACACCAGCGCGTCCCCGGAGCCGTGCACCGTGGCGTCGAAGACCGTCTGGCTGCCGCGTACCTGCACCGTGAACACGCGCAGCGGCACGGCGGCCATGGCCTTTGGCAGCGAAGACCGGCGTAGACGCTCCACCGCCCCGGCGTCCAGAAGTTCGTCGAGCGGACGCCCGGCCAGGGACGGGGCGGCCCGGTGCAGCAACGCCTCCGCGTTCGCGCTGACCTGGAGGATCGTCATGTCCGGTCCGCGCAATACCAGCAGCGCACCGTGGGGCTGCACCCGCCCCGGTATGTGCACGGGTTCGCGCTCGCACTCCGTGATGTCGAGCGGACCACTTTCAGACATCAGCTCTCCCCTCGCCCGAAGCCAGCCACGTGCCCAGGGCGCCGAACGTGGCGCGGGCAGAACCGATCACGGCCTCCTGGCGCTCCGGGCTCCGGGCAAAGGTTTCTAGAGCCGCCCGGAACGAATCCCACATCACCCCGGTCTTTTCGCCGTAGCCGTAGAAGAACGCGCCGCCGTCTTCGGGCCCGACGCCGAGGCGCTCGCGCACGAGGCGGGTGATCACCTGGCCACCCAGCGACGCCCCTTCCAGCACGTACAGGCAGCCCAGCGCGCGCGCTTCGTCCGGGACCGGGGGCAGGGTGTTGCAGAGCGGCAGGGCGTGCGGCTCGATTCCCAGGGCGCGCAGGTCGCCGAGGAGCGACGGCGTCTTGCGCCGCTCCCCGCCGGCGCTCCCCGCCTCCCGCACGGCACCGTTGCCCCACAGCGCTTCTTCGAGCGGCTGATAAAAGCCGTACAGGCGCGCCAGGTGCCCGGTATACGCCGCCCGCGACCCGAGGACGCGCCTCAGATCGATCTGCCGCTCGATGGCCGCGTGCTGCGGCGAGGTCTCCCGCTTGAGCCGAAGCAAGAACACGCACATACTATACCGTGCCTTTCCCGCTTTGGTTCAAAAAACGGCCTGGACCGTCGCCCCTTCCGCTCAGCGGAAGGGGCAGACACCAGCGCCGCACGCCATTCAAGAAACTGCAACGGGGAGGGCGGCGGGCCCGCTTGGAGCGCCTGCCGCTGCGCCTGTGCCAGGCTCAAGATAAGCTCCCATTGATGACTCGAACTTTTCTGCCACGGCCTCGTCTCATTCCTGTGGTTCCTTCCGCCTCGCCAGACACGGATGGGCACGTCGTGGTGACGGGGATCCGCGGGAACTACCCGCCCCTCCGCTCTCATAGGGTCGTAGGGCTTTCCGGTTCCAGGGAGCAGGACGTGCTTTGCTTTTACCCCGACCCGCCTGACCGGTCCCGTTATCCAGGGTTGCCATGGCTCTGCCGGGGCGGCATTCCTTGTGGGCCTCGGGCGAACCGATCGTGGAGCCTCGGCGGCCGAGCCGGCAAGCGTGTGGCGAGAGGCAGGCAGGAGAGGAACAGTAAATGAGAAAAACCGTGTCCCGCAGAATAGCAGCGGCCGTTGTGGCGATAACCGCCGCGTCCCTGGTGGCTGCCCGGGCGCGAGCCGACAGCGACGTGACGGCCGATTTCGCGGTCGCTGAGGGCTTCCCGCTGCTGAAAGACAAGTTCAACCTGTACAACACGGCGATCCCCACCACGGCCGATTTCGAGCGCGACGTGGGCCTGCTCTCCGAACTCAACGTCGAGTCGATGCGGATCGAGCACAACTGGGGCTTCGGGCAGACCCTGTCCGGCAGCGTCGGCGGCACCCCACAGGACTTACAGTTCGACTGGCAGCAGGCCGACCGCTGGCAGCGTCTGGTCAACACGCGCGGGCTGCTCTTCCACTGGGGCTACGACTATTCGCCGGTCGGCAACAGCGCCGCGCCGCCGCCGCTGGACGTCTGGGCGCACGTCCTTCGCACCGCCGCCGCCCACCACCGCTCGCTCGGTCTGCCGGTCGTCTATCACGAGGTGTGGAACGAGCCGGACAACCCGCCGGTCTTCTTTTCCGGCACGCAGCGGCAGTACTTCGATCTGTATCGCGCCGGCGCGCGGGCCATCCGGAGCGCCGATCCCGACGCCAAAGTCGGCGGCCCGGCCACGGCGTTTCCGGGCTGGACGGACGCCTTCGTCGAATGGGTGCGCGCCCAGGATCTGCCGCTCGACTTCTTCTCGATCCACCGCTACGGCGCGCCCGGCCTCGACCATCCCCTCGGCGCCGCCCGCGCCCTGTCGCGCTGGCCGCGCTTCCACACCACCGAGATCCTGCTCGACGAGTACCACACCTACTTCGGCTGGAAGAGGGGCGGGCCGCAGGACACGTACGTCGGCGCGACCGAGCTGCTGCACGACTTCCTGACCTTCCTCGAACATCCGGAGATCACGGGCGTCAACTGGGCGCAGTTCCAGGACCCCGGCGACTTCGGCGACCAGTTCCTCGGCCTCGTCACGCTCGACGGCCGCCGCAAAGCCTCCTTCAACGCCTTCCAGATCTACGGGCGGATGCCGCCCGAGCGCAAAAAGGCGTCGGTGCGGGGCGCACGCCCGCCCGTCGAAGCCGCCGCCTCCGGCGACAGCCATCGCGCTTCCTTGCTCGTTCTCAACCGCAGCGGCGCGGCGCAGAAGGTCTCGGTGACGCTGCGAAACGTCCCCTTCGCGCGCGGCACGGTCCGGCTGTACGCCATCGACAAGACGCACAACTCCGTTTTGGACGGCGCCAACGAAAAGCTGACGCCGTCACGCGAATGGCGGGGCGTTTCCACCGCTGACTGGAAATGGAGCGGCGAGATGGCCGACAAGACCACGCTGTATATCGAAGCCGAGGACGGCAGCGGCGCGAGCGACTCGCCGCCGAACGCCGTGGCGAAGGTCGTCCGCGTCAATCGCTACTACCCGGCGCGTGGCACGCGCTCGTTTTCCGATTTCGATGCGCGGACGTGGATCGTGCGGCAGGGCATGAACGGCGAGCGCATCGCCGATCAGCAGGTCGGCGTCACGGCCGACGCGCTGCCGCACGTCCTCGACCTGCGCGGGACGCTCGACGGCCGACTGGCGCGTCAGGACGTCAACAGCCTGCTCGGCGTCCGCGTGGACTACGACACGGCGCGCGGCTACCGCAAGGGCGTCCTGTTCCACGGCCCGTGGGGCGGCGTCGATCTCTACGACCCCCGCCGTTCTGCCCCACCGGCGTTCGGAACGCGACGGCCGGCCGATCAGGTCGTGCGCGTGCCCGACCTGGCGCGGTTCCTCGTTCGGCCGGCCGACCACGCGCCGGCGGACTGGAACGGGCGCGTCGCCATCACGTTCCTGCTCCGGAACGCCGGGCCGACGGCGCGCGTGCGCTGGACGGTGCGCGGCCGGTCGAACCGCGTCTTCGCCACCAACGCCGGCAGTCCGCAAGCCGCCGGCGCGTTCACGCGCGACAGCGGCTTCCGCGGCGGCAACCGGTTCGGCGTCAGCGACCCGATCCACACCGGCGGTGTCATCGATCCGGCGCCCGCCGCCGTCTACCAGAGCGAGCGCAGCACGCGCGCCTTCTGGCACACGACGTCGGGCTTGAAGCCGGACCACGTCTACAAACTGCGCCTGCACTGGGCCGAGTTCTTCTGGAAGGAGCCGGGTCGCCGCCTCTTCAACGTGGCCATCAACGGCCGGACGATGCTGGAGCACTTCGACATCTTCGCGGCCGCCGGCGGCGACCACCGTGCGGCGGTGCGCGAATTCTTCGTGGCCGCCAACGCGCGCGGCAACATCCATCTGCACTTCACGCCCGTCCGCGACAACACCAAGATCAGCGGCGTCGAAGTCCTCGACACGCTGTCGCGGCCGTGAGTCGCGCCGGACGCGGGCTGCGTCCGCGGCGGCACCGTACGTTCCTGCCGCACGGTTCATCGTGGGGATGGCGCCGCTCGCGCTACCGAGCACGGCCGGACCCCAGGAACTCCGGTCGATCGAGGGATGTCTACTTTTTTGTACGTGTGACAACCCGGCCCCGTCGTGAAGTCGTTTACGTTTCTCGACAGATCGGCCGGAGTACGGCGGCGTTTTTGGGTATCCTGACAACAGAAAGGGGGTGAGAGACAAAATGGAAGCATGCGCAGCGGACGCATGGACCCCGGTGAGCGCGGACGAAGAAGGCTTCGTCGGCGTCGGCCCCGGCAGGTTCGTGCCCATCACGACACTGCATCAGGCGATGAAGGAGCAGCTCGGCGAAGGCTCGGTCACGGGCATCTTCGGCGGGCGGTTCCACTTCCGGGTTCGGGTGGCATCGCGAGCCATCGTGTCGGCGTCACAGGGCAACTGACACTCGCAGGGCGCGACGGTGCGTCCACCCTCTTCCTTCCCCCTCCCCACGTTCTTCCCGGCAGCACGCCGCATCTCCGATTCGGACCCGCGTCGCCTTCAGGAAGGGATACGGCCGCGTCCCGGCGAACACCTATGTGCCGTGGCTTCCGCTCCTTCCGCAAAACACAACGCTCCGCTCCTGAAACGCCTGGAGTGCGACCTGTCGCCGCCGATCCAGGCGTACCTGGCCGCCCAGGGCTACACCGTCCGCAGCGAAGTCAACGGCTGCGACATCACCGCGCTCGACGGCGACCGGCTCATCGTCATCGAGATGAAGCGCTCTTTCTCCACCGACCTGCTGATACAGGCTACGGAGCGCCAGCGCGTGGCCGACGGGGTGTACGTCGCCCTGCCGGTCGACGGGGACAGCGGCCGTCACGGGCGGGACCGCTACAGCAAGCGGTGGCGGGGCATCGAGCGCCTCCTGAAGCGGCTCGAACTCGGCCTCGTGCTCGTCCATTTTTTCGAAGATCCCGCCGCCACACCGGCCGTCGAGGTCGCCTTCCACCCGACAGGGACCCCGCCGCCGCGCCGCAAGCCCAAGACGCGCCAGGCCATCCTGCGCGAGATCGCGGGCCGCTCCGGCGACTACAACGTCGGGGGCACGAGCGGGCGACCGGTGCTGACCGCCTACCGCGAGCAGGCCGTCTTCATCGCCTGCTGCCTGGGACGGCTCGGCCCGATGACCCCCTGCGCCCTGCGCGCGCTGGGCACCAGCCCCAAGACGCAGAACATCCTGTTCAAGAACGTGTACAACTGGTTCGAGCGGCTGGAGCGCGGCGTCTACGCCCTGCGGCCGGACGGGCGCGACGAGATCGCCCGCACCTACGCCGGCCTCGCCGCCGTGTACGGCGCGAAGCTCGACGAGGCGCTGGCGGCGGAGGGGAAGGCAGCGCCGCCATCGGGCTGAACGACCCGGTTCACTCGTGGCGCGGCAGTCCGAAGGCTTCCGCCACCAGTTCATAGGAGCGCAGGCGTTCCGCGTGCCCGTGGGTGAAGGTCGTCACCATCACCTCGTCGGCCGCCGTGCGCGCCACGAGGTCGTCGATGCGCCGCTTCACGGTGGCCGGCGAGCCGGCGATGTGCAGGGCCCGGATGCCCTCCAGCACGGTACGCTCGCCCGGGGTGAACGCGTAGGCTTCAGCCTCCTCGGGGCTCAGCAGCTCGGACCGCTGGCCCGTGCGCAGCCGGACGAAGGCGACGAGCAGGCTCGCGGCCAGACGCTCCGCTTCGGCGTCCGTTTCGGCGCAGACGACCGAGACCGTGAGGATCGCGTGCGGCCGCTCCAGGGCGCCCCCGGCGCGGAACTGCTCGCGGTAGGCGCGCAGGGGCCCTTCGGGGGGCAGGTCGCTGAAGTGGGCGGCGAAGCCGAAGCCGGTCCCGAGCCGGGCGGCGAGCCGCGCACTGAAATCGCTCGAACCGAGCAGCCAGATGGGCGGCAGGGAGGCGTCCGGGGGCACGGCCGACACAAAGGCGGGCGGCAGGTCGGACGGGATGCTGCCCTCGCCGAGCGCCATCAGCTCCGCCAGCCGGTCGGGGAAGTCGTCGCCGCGGAGCGCGCCGCGGGAGCCCCGCAGCGCCAGTGCCGCCGCCGGGTCCGTGCCCGGCGCGCGCCCGATGCCCAGGTCGATGCGGCCCGGGTGCAGCGCTTCGAGCATCTTGAACGACTCGGCCACCTTGAGCGGCGCGTGGTTGGGGAGCATCACCCCGCCCGAGCCGACGCGGATCCGCGTGGTCGCCTCCGCGGTCAGGGCGATCATGATCTCGGGGGTCGTTCTCACGACCGTGGACATATTATGGTGCTCGGCGAACCAGTAGCGCCGGTAGCCGAGCCGGTCGGTGACGCGCGCCAGTTCGATGCTGTTGCGCAGCGCCTGGCCGCTGCTGGTGCCGCGGGCGAGCGGGATCAGGTCGAGAACGGAAAATGGGAGGCTCATGCTGGTCTTTCTCGGGTCATCATAGTCGTTACGGTTTTTCCCGAAGCGATGGTCCCGAAACGGGAGGGGCGCAACGAGAAAACGCCCCGCAGCGCCCCGTCCAACGTTTTTCTCTCGCCGGACTGCATGCACAAAGAACGAACATGACTAAAACGACCTTTCTGGCCCCGGAGGCGACTCGCGCGCAGCGCATCGGGGCGGTGGTGGCGAACCACCGGGCGTGGTTCGCTGTCAACTCTCTTGCGCGTGGCGGCGAGGTGCGCCACGAGGGCGGCGCCACGTGGGTCTACACGCCCGGCCCGAACGGCGAGGTCGTCCTCCCGTTCCCCCGTATTCCGCGGGAACAGCAGGGCGCCCTCCTCGACGCGATCCTGGCCGACTGCCGCTCGCGTGGCGACGTGCGACAGGTCTCGTGCTGGGCGCGGACTCCGAACGGGCCGCGCGGGCTGGGGGCCCGGCTGGCGGCGCGCGGCTTCGAGTACGGCTGGCAGGCCCACTGGATGGGCATGGACTTGCGCGACTTGCCTGCCGCCGGCGGACCACCGATGCCGGATGGATTGCATGTCGCCGTGGATGACGAAGGCGACTGGGCGGTCGACGATCTGCCGTACTACAGCCGGGACGCGATCCCCGTGATGCAGGCCCACGCACGCGCGCGTCCGCGCCGCGTCTGGCACTTCGGCGCGCGGCAGGACGGGAACCTCGTCGGGCACGTGGTGCTCCACGTCACCGCGGGCCGGCTGGGCGCGGCGGGCATCTACGACCTGGGCGTCGTGCCCGCCGCCCGGAAACGTGGCGTCGGCCGGGCGCTCATGGTGGCCGCCTGCCGGTTCGCGCGGGAGATGGGGTGCCACCACGCCCTGCTCAACTCGGCGGCCACGGAGTTCTACCTGCGGCTCGGCTGGCGGTCGCTGGGCCACGGCCAGACCTGGTGGATGCACGCCCCGGCGCTCGCCGCGCCCCCGTCCCCGGCCGAACACGTCGCCTTCGCCGAGGCCGTGGGGCTGGGCGACCTGTCGGCGCTGGAGGCGCTCCGGGATCGGCAAGCCCTGCCGGACGATCTGGACGCGCCGGTGGCGGGCGGCGCCACGCCGATGGCTCTGGCGGTCGCGGCGCGCAGACCTGCCTCCGCCCGCTGGCTTGTCGCGCACGGGGCGACGCTGGACATTCTTCAGGCATGGGACCTGGGGTGGAAGGGGCGCGCCGCCCGTATGCTCGCCGTCTTTCCCGAACTTGCGAACCGCCGCTCCGGTGACGGGGGAATCACGCCCCTGCACCAGGCGGTAGAACGTGGCGACGTCGAACTGGCCCGCGTGCTGCTCGCCGCCGATCCCGACCTTACGGTTCAAGACACGCGGTTCCAGTCCACCCCGCTCGGCTGGGCGACCCATCTCGGCAGAACGGAAATCGCTGCCTTGATCGAAGCACATCGCACGTCCGCCTGATCTATCTGATCTGCGTGCCGGCGCGGGACGCAGATTACACCAAAAGGGTGGAGGGTACACAGGCCTGGGAAGCAGGCGAACACCGAGCCCCGCGCGGTGATCTCCGTTCTGCCCCGACGGCACTATCACTTCGCGCGAACGGGCTGCAGGATGAAACTAGGCGGAAATGAATGGCCGGTTCAGACCGCGCCCGACGATCCGGCGGTAGCCGACCGGGAAGGGGAGACGCTGGCCGGTCGGCTGGGGGACACGCTGTCTCTGGTGGACAACGCGCCGGACGTGCTGTCACGCTTCGACCGGAACCTGCGCTACCGGTTCGTCAACAAGACGGCCGAGCGTAGCACCGGCATCCCCCGCGAGGCCTTCCTCGGCAAGACGTTCCGCGAACTGGGCTTCCCGGAGGAGAACTGCCACCAGTGGGAGGAAGCGTTGCGGCGGGTCTTCGAGACCGGTGAACCGGCCTCCATCGATTTTTCCGTGCCGCTGCCCGCCGGATTGCGCCACTTTGAGGGCACGGCCGTCGCGGAGCGGGATGCCGGGGGCGAAGTGGAGACGGTGCTCACGGCGGTCCGCGACGTCACCGAACGTCGGGAAGCCGCCGAGGCACTGCGCCGCCGGGAGCAGGAGTTCACCGCGCTGGTGGAGAGCTCCCCCGACATCATCAGCCGGTTCACCTCCGACCTGCGCCTGGTCTACACCAGCCCCTCCGTCCAGAGATACACGGGCATGCCGCCGGCGTTCTTCCTCGGCAAGACGCACGCCGAGATGGGGATGCCGGAGGAGATGTGCGCCACGGCAGACGCGTGCCTGCGCCGGGTCTTCGCCACCGGCCAGCGGGAAGCGATCGAGTTCTGCCTGCCCTCGCCGGACGGCGGCGACCGCTGCTTCGAGGCGTATGCGGTGCCCCAGTTCGGCGACGGCGGCGCGGTCGAGTCGGTGATGACCGTCAGCCGGGACGTCACCGACCGCAGGCTGGCGGAGGAGGCACTGGAGAACGCCTTCCGGCACCAGTACCGGATCGCCACCGCGCTCCAGAAAGCGCTGCTCCAGGTGCCGCCGCCCGACGCCTTTCCCGGCCTCTCCTTCGCCCCGTTCTATGAGTCGGCCGGGCAGGAGGCGGAGGTGGGCGGCGACTTCTTCGACGTGCTCCCGCTGGCGGGCGGGAAGGTGGCGCTCGCCGTCGGGGACATCAGCGGCAAGGGGCTGGAGGCCGCGGCGCGCATGACCCAGGTGAAGTTCGTACTCCGCGCGTATCTCCAGGAATACGACGGCCCGGCCCGGACGCTCGACCGTCTCAACGATTTCCTGCTCGGCGCGCCGCGGACGGACCCAACCGAACTGGGCGCCGCCTTCGCGTGCCTCGCGCTTGCGGTGGTCGATCCGGGGACGGGCGAAGCGTTCATCGCCGTGGCCGGGGCCGAGGCGCCCCTCCTGTACCGGGCAGGGGGTGGCGGAGAGACAATCGCGAGCGGTGGCCTGCCGCTGGGAATCGACCGGCGGCCGTACGAGGAGGAAGTGGTCACGCTCCTGCCCGGCGACCTCCTGGTGATGGCGACCGACGGGATCACGGAGGCGCGCAACGGCCGCGTGTTCCTCGGGAGCGAGGGGTTGGACCGGCTCGTACGGGAGGCGCTGCCGCTGAGGGACGTGGAACGGGTAGGGCAGGCCGTGCTGCGCGGCGTCCGCCGGTTCGCGGAGGGGCCGCTGCGCGACGACGTTTGTCTGCTCCTGGCCCGGCGCACCTGAGAGACCATACCCCGACCGGTGCGCGCCGGCTGCGGGATTTTACGCGCGGGTGCGGCCCTTCCCCGTGTTGTTGCCGTACAATGATCGTGTGGAAACCGGCCCCCGCCGTCCAACCTATCTATTGCCGGGGAGCCGCCGTCAGGAGAACGCACGATGACCCGCCGCGCCGACGGCCGCCGCCGTTTCCTCGCCTGCCTGGTCCTCCTATCCTGCACCGCTGCGGCACCGGATGCCCACGCCCGGCCGTCGTCCCCCAGGCCTGCCCCGCCGCCGGCCCGGTCCGCACAGACCGCGGCCGCCGCCTGGTTCGCGCGGGGCAAGGCCGCCGCCGAACGCAGGAACTTCGACGGGGCCGTCGCCGCCTTCCGCCGGGCCGTGCGTCTCGAACCCGGGAACGCCGGTTACGCCGTCGCGCTGGCGGGGGCGTACCGGGATGTCGGCCGCTTCACGGAGGCCCTGGGTGTCCTGGCGTCGGCGCCCCCGGCGACCGCCACCCCGGCGGGCCGCAAGAAACGGACGCTCGCCGAAGCCGACACCCATTTCCTTTTCGCGCAAAGCCTGATGGCCGGGTACCGCTTCGCGGAGGCGGTCAAACACCTGGAGTCGGCGTACCGGATCGACCGCGTCCACCGGCGCGACCGCGCCGCGACCGACCAAAACCTCCTCGGTGTCGCCTGCGGCCGCCTCGGCCGCTTCGAGGCCGCCGTAGGCTATTACGAGCAGGCCGCGGCGATCCTGCGCGAGATCAAGGACCGGAAGGGCGAAGGCGCCGCCGTGAGCAACGTCGGCTTCGCGTACCACTCGCTGGGCCGGTTCGAGGAAGCCGCCGCCCGCTACGAGCGGGCGCTCGCGATCGCCCGTGAGACCGGCGACCGGGGGGGCGAGGGCGCCACGTTGAGTAACCTGGGCGCGGTCTACGAGTCGCTCGGCCGCTACGAGCAGGCCATCCGCGCGTACGAGCAGGCGATAACGGTCGCCCGCGAAGTGAAAAACCGGCGAGGCGAGGCGGTGGCGCTGAGCAACCTGGGTGCGGTCTACGGGCGCCTGAGCCGCCACGAGCAGGCCGCCGGCAAGTACGAGCGGGCGGTCGCTATGCTGCGCGAGGTGAAGGACCGGCAGGCGGAAGGGGTGGTGCTGAACAACCTGGGCCTCGCCCTGTGGAACCTGGGGCGGCACGAACCGGCCCTGCGCGCCTACCGGGAGTCGCTGGCGATCCGGCGGGAGGTGAAGGATCTGCGGGGCGAGGCGGTGGTGCTGAACAACCTGGGCGAGGCGTACCACTACCTGGGCCAATACGAACAGGCCGTCGCCCGCTACGAGCGGGCGCTGGAGATCGCCCGAAAAGTTCAGGACCGGCAGGGGGAGGGTCTGGCGCTGAATAACGTCGGCTTCGCCTACCAGTCCCTGGGCCGGCACGAGCAGGCAGTCGGCTACCTGGAGCAGGCGCTCGCGGTTCTGCGGGAGGTCAAGCACCGACGGGACGAGGCGACCGCGCTGAACAACCTGATGGCCTCCTGGCGCAGCCTCCGCCAGCCCGGGCTGGCGGCGTTCTACGGCAAGCAGAGCGTCAACGTCCATCAGAGCATCCGTGCCGACATCCGCGGGCTGGACAAGGAGAGCCAGGACAGTTACCGCGCTTCGGTGGAAGCCACGTACCGCGACCTGGCCGATCTGTTGATCGAGGCCGGCCGACTGCCCGAGGCGCAGCAGGTGCTGGGCCTGCTGAAAGAAGAAGAGTTTTTCGGGTTCGTCCGCGGCGACGCCCGCCACGCCGCGGTGCTCGACGGCCGCGCCGACCTGACGGCTCCCGAAAAGGAGGCCTACGAAAAGTACCGCCAGATCACCGACGAGGTGACCGCGCTGGGGGAGCGGCGCGGCGCGCTGCGCGCCGTCCGGGGGAGGACCCCGGCCCAGGAAGCCGAGCTGGATGCGGTCGAGAAACAGCTCGCCGACGCCAACCAGGTCTTCGCCGCGTTCCTGCGCGGTTTGCCGGGCCTGTTCGGCGAGCGGAGCGGCGCCGACGCGCGCCCGCTCGCCGCGGTGCAGGCGGCCCGGGCCTTCTCCTCCGACCTGAAAGACCTGGGCCGCCAGACGAAGCGCAAGGCGGTGGCGGTGTACACCCTCGTGGGCGAGGAGCGGCTGCGCCTGATCGTGGCGACCCCCGACGCGCAGGTCGCGCGCGAATTCCCGATCAAGGCCGCGGACCTGAGCCGCAAGGTGCTCCAGTTCCGCCAGGCCCTGCAGAACCCGCGCCTGGACCCGCGGCCGCTGGGCAAAGAACTGTATGACATCCTGGTCGCGCCGATCGAGACAGATTTAAAGGGCGCGGGCGCGGACACCCTGATGTGGTCGCTGGACGGCAGCCTGCGCTACTTGCCCGTGGCCGCGCTACATGACGGCAAGCAATACCTGGCCGAGCGGTACGGCTCCAGCGTCTTCACGCTCGCCAGCAACTCCCGCCTCAAGGACGACGTGAGCGAGCAGTGGCAGGCGCTGGGCCTGGGAGTCTCCAAGGCGCACGAAGGCTTCACCGCGCTGCCCGGCGTCAAAGACGAGATGAGCGGCATCGTCCGGGGCGATGGCGGCGGCGGGGGCGGCGTGCTGGAAGGGCGGGTGCTGCTGGACGAGTCGTTCACGGAATCGGCCCTCACCCGCTCACTGCGGGACGGCTACCCGGTGGTGCACATCGCGTCCCACTTCGCGTTCCGCCCCGGCGACGAGACCGACTCGTTCCTGCTGCTCGGCGACGGCACGCGGCTGACGCTGGACAAGATCCAGGGGCTGGGACAGGCCTTCGAGGGGGTGGAGCTGCTGACCCTTTCGGCCTGCGATACGGCGACCGGCGGCGGGGCCGCCGCGGCGGGCGGCGGCAACGGCCGCGAAGTGGAGAGTTTCGCGGTGCTGGCGCAGAGCATGGGCGCCAAGGCGGTCATGGCCACGCTCTGGCCCGTCGCCGACGTGAGCACCCAGGCGCTGATGCGGGCGTTCTACGGCGTCCGGCAGGGCCAACCGCGGGTGATCAAGGCCGAAGCGCTGCGGCTGGCCCAGGTCGCGCTGCTGCGCGGTCAGGCAGGCGGCACAAAGGCCGGCGGGGCGGACCGGGGCGCCGCGCCGGCCTTTGCCCCGCCGGCCTCCCCCGGGGCGCCGCCGCCGTTCACGCCGGACCCCGGGGCGCCGCACGCGCACCCCTTTTACTGGGCACCTTTCATCCTGATCGGCAACTGGAAGTAAGCCGCGCCGCCGAAACCGCGCCGCTCCTCCCCGGCCTCACTCGCCGACCTGTTTCTTCTGCATCAGCACCCACGAGGTGTTCGCGCCGACGTTCGGGTCGAAGTTGGCGTCGTCGGAATACTGGTAGTTGCCCTGCGAGTCCGTCCAGACGTAGTTGTGGTAGCCGTGCTGCGAGCCGTACTGGTGGTACGGGTCGTGGTACGACTCCTGGCCGCGGAGGGCGTCGCCGAACGCTTCGTGGGTCGTGTACGTGCCCGAGGCGGCTCTATCCTGCTGCATTTTCTGCTGGTGGGCGGCCCAGTCGGCGTCGCGCCGCTGCTGCTGGCTGTCCAGCCACGCCTGGTTGTTCGCGCTGATCTGCTTGCTGAGGCGGCTTGCGGCATCGATCTGCTGGTAGCCCGCCTGGATCCGATGGTCGAACTGCTGCTTGAGCCGCTGCATGACCTGGGCGCAGACCTGTTCCCATTGAGGGTTGACGCGGCTCGAACGCACCACCGCCCAGCACGTCTCCCGGAGCGTGTCGAGCCGGCCCCGTTCGGCGCGGAAACTGAACAGCCGCTCGAAGCCCCAGTTGTACTGCACCAGAGTTCCCACGGGCGAGTGTGTGGGGATGCCCTGGTAGGCGATCTTGAGCCCGTAGAACTCCTCCTCGAAGGGCCTGCCGTTCTCCACGTATTCGATCCGCACGCAGACGCCCTCGCGCATACCGCCATCCTGCGCGGGACCGACGTTCAGCGTCCGCTCCAGGTCCGGCTGCGGGCGGGCGCCGGTGATCTGCAATCCCTGCTGGTTGCCGCGGTATTTCGGGACCACCCAGCGTGTCATCGCGTCGACGGCGGACATCGGCTGCATCACGAACATCCCGGCGTCGTCCTGCCCCGGCTGCTGGAAACCCGTGTTCGGCTCGATCCAACAGAACCCCTCGGCCGGGAAGAACTCGACCATGGTCAGGTCCTGCGGGTTGAACGTGCGCCCGTAAACCCGTATCGGCATGCTGTATTGTTGGAAATTCCACTGGATCTGGCTTTCCGCCTGCCAGTCCGCCGGGTGCTGGAAGGTGGCGGCCACGACGTTGTGCTGCCGGTCTACTACCTGATGGACCGCGAGCCCCGCCTGCTGTGCCTGTCCGGGCTGTTGCGTCTGCCCCTGCGGCGGGGGCTGCTGTCCCGGTTGCTGCGGCGGCTGCCCCGGCTGCGAGTACGGCCCGGGTTGCTGGAACGGACCGGGCTGCTGCGGCTGGCCAGGAAACGGGGGCTGACCCGGGAACTGGTTCTGCCCGGGGAACGGGGGCTGGCCGGGGAAAGGCGGTTGACCGGGAAACGGCGGCCCCGCGTACTGCCCCTGCGGCGGGAAGGGGGGCTGCTGCCCGGGGAACGGGGTTCCCTGGTCGAACGGGAACGGTCCCCCGTACTGCGCCTGGTCCGGGAACGGCGATTGCACCGGGAACGGCGGTTGTCCCGGGAAAGGAGGTTGACCGGGAAAAGGCGGCTGCCCCGGGAACGGGGGCTGCCCCGCGAAACCGCCTTGGTTCGGAAACCCGTCGGGATCGGGGAATGGCGGCTGCCCCATGTACTGGGGGTGTCCCTGGTGCGGGGGTTGCCCGAAATAGGGGGACTGCTGTGGCTCCCCGTACGGGGCCGGCTCCGGCGGGTACGGCGACTGCTCTGGCGCTTCGGGCTGCTCCGCGTGCAGAGGCTGCTCGGGGGACGGGGGCTGCCCGGGACCCGGGGGTTGGTTCGGATACATGTGCCGGTCTCCTCTTCGGTAAAGCGACGGTTCGGGTGACGGAACAAAAAAGGCGGCCCGGCGGTACAAGCCCCGCCCGGACGTCAGAAGCGGACGGAACGGGCCTGCCCGTCGACGGGAATGGTCTGGTAGGTCTGCACCGGGCCCTTGACGAGGGCCGGCCCGCCGATGCTGGTGCGGTGCGTGGTCAGAACCGCCGTGGTCTTGAACGGCGTGGCCGATCTCCCCGCGCCGTTGATCGCGGGTAGAACGACGGAAAGGGTGACACTGTGCTTATCCGGCACCTGCTCCAGGGTGACGGTGACAAGGGTGCCGATCTCGGTCTGCTCGGTACGGATGTCCTGGCCGGAGAAGCTCTTGTTGCCTCCCACGCGGCCCCGGTACTGGAGCAGTGGCTTGCCCGTGATGCTGCTCGATGAATAGGTGATCCGTAGATCCCTGCCGCGCAGTTCGAAAAGGTTAGGCGTCTCCTTCGGCTCCATGTCGGTGGCTTCCTTCCCGATTACCGGTCCCCGGCATTGTACCCCCATTTAGACCCGGCAGGTATCTCGGTGGTTGCCAGGGTATCATACGTTACTCCCACCGCTCGCCAGTGCCCGTGGCGATCATCCCGAGGATAGGACATGACATCGAAGTCCCGCACGGCCCCGCCCGCTCCGCACGGCCCCGTCCCCTCCGCGCGCCAACTGCGCTGGCACGACATGGAGTTCTACGGCTTTCTGCATTTCACCGTGAACACCTTCACCGACCGGGAGTGGGGGGAGGGGGACGAGAGCCCGTCCGTCTTCAACCCGACCGCGCTGGACACGCGGCAGTGGGCGCGCGTGGCGAAAGACGCCGGGATGAAAGGGCTGATCCTCACCGCCAAGCACCACGACGGCTTCTGCCTGTGGCCCAGCCGGCACACGGAGCATTCGGTCAAGAACGCGCCCTGGAAGAACGGGCGCGGCGACGTGGTGAAGGAGCTTTCCGAGGCTTGCCGCGAACACGGCCTCCGGCTCGGCGTCTACCTGTCGCCCTGGGACCGGAACCACGCCGACTACGGGACTCCCAGGTATATCGACTACTATGAGAAGCAGCTTGAAGAAGTGCTGACGCGCTACGGCGACCTGTTCATGGTCTGGTTCGACGGGGCCAACGGCGGCTCGGGCTACTACGGCGGCGCGCGCGAGACGCGGCGCATCGACAACAAGACCTACTACGGCTTCCCGCGCCTGTGGGAGCGTGTCCGGCGTCTCCAGCCCGACGCCGTGATGTTCAGCGACGCCGGGCCGGACGTGCGCTGGGTGGGCAACGAGCACGGCCACGCGCCCGAAACGAGCTGGGCGAAGATCAAGCCGGAGGGCATCTACGTCGGCGAGGCGGACACGAAACGTCTGGGGCAGGGCGAGGCCGACGGCACGGTCTGGCGGCCCGCGGAAGTCGACGTGTCCATCCGCAAGGGCTGGTTCTGGCACGCGAATGAGCGCCCGAAGTCGCTGGACGAGCTGCTCGACATCTACTTCGCGAGCGTCGGCCGCGGCGCCTGCCTGAACCTGAACCTCCCGCCGGACCAGCGCGGCCTGATCCCGGACGAGGACGTGGCGCGCCTGACGGAACTGCGCCGCGCGCTCGACAGAACCTTCGGGAAGGACGTGGCCCGGAACAAACGCGTGACGGCATCCAGCGTGCAGGGAGACGGGCACCCGTTCGCGCCCGGCAACATCACGGACGGCAACAAGAAGACGTACTGGGCGGCGGACGACGCGGTGCGGCAAGCGGAACTGGTGGTCGATCTGGGAAGACCAGCGCAGTTCGCCTGCCTTCGGATCGAGGAGCACATCCCGCTCGGCCAGCGGATCGAGGCGTTCGCCGTGGACGCCCGCACGGGAGGCGGCGCATGGCAGCAGGTGGCCGCCGCGACCACGATCGGGCCGCGCCGCATCCTGCGCCTCCCCGCTGCTGTCACCGCGGACCAGGTGCGCCTGCGGATCACGGCGGCGCAGGCCTGCCCGGCCGTGGCCACGCTGGAACTGTATGACGGCGGCGCGCAGTCGTGAAGGCCACGCCGGTGAACGAGCGTGACGAGGCCGTCTTGTTCACCCGCCTGCCGCGGGGGCGCGACTACCACATCCTGCGCGGCTCGATGGACAACAGCCGGATCGCCTTCGCCCGGCGCAAACAGGGGCGCGTCGCCTTTCTGGGCGGCTCCATCACGAACGCCGCAGGCTGGCGTGACCAGGTCTGCCGCTCGCTGGAGAAGCGCTTCCCCGGCACACGGTTCGACTTCATCAACGCCGGCATCCCGTCGCTGGGGTCGGTCCCGCACGCGTTCCGACTGCGCCGCGACGTGCTCGCCCGCGGGCCGGTGGACTTGCTGTTCGTCGAGGCGGCCGTCAACGACGCCACGAACCACCCCGACGATCCGACGCTCTGGCTGCGCGGCATGGAGGGCATCGTCCGCCAAGCGCGGCTGGCCGATCCGGGCACCGACATCGTGTTGATGCACTTTGTCGAACCGGCGAGCCGCAAAGCGTACGACGCGGGGCGGACACCCGCCGTCATCGCCGCGCACGAGCGGGTCGCCGTCCACTACGCCGCGCCGAGCCTGGACCTGGCGCGCGAGGTGACGGAGCGGATCGCGGCGGGGCAGTTCTCGTGGGAAAAGGACTTCCAGGACCTGCACCCCGCGCCGTTCGGGCACCGGCTGTACGCCGCGAGCATCGACCGGCTTCTGGATGCCGCGTGGGCCCGCCCGTTCCCCACGGACGCCCGGCCGGTATCCCACGTCCTGCCGCCCCGGCCGCTGGACGCGCGCAGCTTCTTTCGGGCCCGGCTGATCGACATCGGCGCCGCGAAGTGCGACGGGGGATGGCGGCGCGACCCGTCCTGGCGACCGACCGGCGCCGCGCAGGCGCCCACCCGACCGGGCTTTGTGGACGTGCCGATGCTGGTGGCCGAGGAACCGGGGGCGACACTGACGCTGCCGTTCACCGGCACGGCGGTCGGGGTGTGGGTCGTCGCCGGCCCCGACGTCGGAATCATCGAGTACCGCATCGACGGCAGCGACGGCTTCCGCCGCCGCGACCCGTTCACGGAATGGTCGGGCGGGCTGCACCTGCCCTGGGTCCTGATGCTGGAGAGCGACCTGCCGGACGGCAAGCACCTGCTCACACTGCGCACGACGGGCGGGAAGAACCCGAACAGCCAGGGCAACGCCTGCCGCATCGTTCATTTCCTGGTAAACGGCGGGTAGACCCTGCCAGAAAGGCGGACTCCGACCATGCGGATCACCGACGTCGAAGCAATCATCCTTTCCCTGCCGCAGATCCGCGAGCGCACCGACGGGTCACAGGACATGCTCCTGGTGAAGGTGTCCACGGACGCGGGGATCGTCGGCTACGGCGAGGTGGACTCGTCACCGCTGGTCGCCAAAAGCATTATCGACGCGCCCATCTCGCACACCATCAGCCGCGGCCTGCGGCATCTCGTCCTGGGCGAGGACCCTTTCGCCTACGAATACCTGTGGCACCGCATGTACGAGGGCTGTCTGTACCACGGGCGGCGCGGGGCGGCGATCCAGGCGATGAGCGGCATCGACCTCGCCCTATGGGACATCATGGGCAAGGCACTGGAGATGCCCGTGTACAAGCTGCTGGGGGGCGGCTTCCGGAAAGAGGTCCGCGCCTACGCCAGCGCCCTGTTCGGCGACGACCTGGCGGACACGGCGGACAAAGTGAAGCGCTACGTGGACCAGGGCTTCACCGCGGTCAAGATGGGCTGGGAGCCGATGGGCCAGGATCCCGCCTACGACGTGGCCCTCGTCCGGACCATGCGCGAAGCGGCGGGCCCGAAGGCCGACATCCTCATCGACGCCGGCCTGTGCTGGGACGCCAAGACGGCCATCCGAATGGCCCGTCGCTTCGAGGAGTTCGACATCTTCTGGCTCGAGGAGCCGCTGCACCCCGACAACCTGGAGGGGTACCGTCGCCTGTCCGAGGCCGTGGACGTGCGCATCGCGGCCGGCGAGGAGGAGTCGAGCCGGGCCGGCTTCGTGGACCTGATGGACCGCGGCAAGATCGACGTGGTCCAGGTCGATGTCACGCGCGTCGGCGGGTTGACGGAAGCCAAAAAGATCGCCTTCCTCGCCCACGATCGCGGCCTGCCGTGCATCAACCACTCGTTCACGACCGACCTGAACGTCGCCGCCTCGCTGCACCTGCTGGCCTCGATCCCGAACGCCCCGTTGCTGGAGTTCTGCGTCGAGGAGTCGCCGTTGCGGACGGAACTGGCGCGCGAGCCCATCCGGGTCGTGGACGGCATGGTGCGCGTGCCGGAGGAACCCGGCCTGGGCGTGGAACTGGACGAAGCCGTGATCGAGCGCTACCGGATCGCGTGAGCCGTTTCGTCGTCCCCGCCCCGTCGCACGAGGTACCTGCCGTACGTTTCGCTCGCCCGTGACGAGGTCGCGATGGACCGCCCGGTTTACCCTTGTCCACCCTCCCGGGCGCCGTAACCGACCTGCGCTCCCCAGCGTTAGAAGATTGAACCGGCGCGGCCTTTCGTGCAGTCGCCTCAGGGGTCCCATCGGGAGGTGGTCGTATCATGGAGTCGTCCGACACACTGGATCTGGCAGGAGTGGTCGCCCTCTCGCTGGTCCTGCCGCTGTACGCCAGTGCCGCGTTGGGGAAGCGGGGCCGCGCCCGAAAGCCGTCCCTGGCGGCGATCTGGGCGGGGCAATGGTGCGGTGGGGCAGCGGGGTTGCTGTCCATCACCGGCACGGCCCCGCCCGGCGCCGGGTCGGCGCTTGCGGTCCTGAGTTGTGTGGTTTTCGGCGCGGCGTTCCGGCGGCAGCTCGCGGAGATGCAGACCGATGCCGCCGGAAAA
>CADCTO010000615.1:27437-28985 GCA_902805585.1 uncultured Armatimonadota bacterium
AACGGGCAGCCTGAAGACGCGGGCATGAAGGCGGACGGAGAGGGCCCGGACGGCGTGCCGGCGCGAGTGACCGGGCTGTCGTCGCGCCCGGGGCGGCTTGTGGTCGCGCTGTATCCGGGCGTGGAACGCTCCGGCGGCAGCGATGATGTTCGCGCCGACGTCGCGGTCGATCTCGTCCCCGGGGACTGCCGGGCCGAGGGGAGTTACCTCCTGCTGATTCCGGAGACTGGCGACCGGGAACGACGCCGGTTCGTCTCGGCCATTCCGCTGCCCCGGGTCGAACTGTGGCTGCGCGTCCCCGGCCCGTTCCGCGAAGTCCACGGGCGCGCGTTCGTGGAGCGGGTCGTCGGGCCGCTGGAACAGGCCCTCCTGCGTGGCGGCCTGAGCGACTACGTCCACCCGTGGACGTTCCCCGAGCCCGGCCACGACGATTGGGAGTGCTGCTTCGCGGTCAACAACATCCGCGGGGCGGTTACGGCGGCGCGGGCGGCGCTGTCGGGCCTGGGCCTGCACCCCGAAAGCGTCATCGAGGTCCGGGACAACAGGGACGAGCCGTGCCGCGCGTACCCGCTGACGGACGGAGGCGAGGCGGGAGACTGGGCCGACTTGGCCGACGTCGAGCGGAGCGCCCTTCTTTCACCAGAGATGGCCGTCCGCTGGTTCTTCACAGGTTCGTGACCGTCAGCGTCCGGTATGGAGGGGAGCGACGTCCAGCCGGCGCCTCCAGGGTCGGCTTAGGTCGTGCGGCGGCCGGGGAGGGTACGGGATGGCGGACCAGCCAGAAAACGAACTCGAGGAAGCGGCGCGGCTGTTCACGGGTTGGTTCGAGCGGGCCCGGCTGCGGGAGATCGCCCTGCGCTACTTCTGGTTCTGGGCGGCGACGTTCCCGGACAAGACCGTGATGGACGAGGAGGGCTTCGCCCGGGTCCCGCTGGCCCGGGTCTGGCCGGAGTTCTGGTCCCACGAGTTCGTCTTCCACGCCCACGCGCCGGCCCCATACGTCCGCACCCGGCTCGGGCTGTACGGGCCGGAGGGGATGGGCTCCCCGCTCGTCGGGGACCTCGCCATGGACTCCCAGCTCGACGGGACGGTGTGCGAGGCGGTCGTGCTCGGTCTGGACGGGGAGGAGACGACGTACTCCGGCGGGCTGCTGACCGCCGACCCGGCGGAAGCCGGGTTCCCGAAGATGTTGTGGCCTCCGCCGGTGGACAAGGCCGACGGCGACTCAGACCCCGGCGCTTCATAGCAACGCGGCGGCAGGCGCCGATTCCTTGGACCCGCCCCCCGCGCCACCGCGGTCAGGGTAGGCCCACCGAGACTATCGAGCGTTGCGCCGGAAAAGGGGGTTCGATGCAGGTCAAGGACGCCCGGCAACTCGGCGAGCAGGACTACCGGATGCTGGCGCTCTGGGCCGCCGACTGCGCCGAGCACGTGCTCCCGTTGTTCGAGGAGGCGTATGCGGAAGACGAGCGGCCGCGCAGGGCTCTGGAAGCGGGGCGGGCCTGGGCGCTTGGCGAGATAGCCATCAGCGAGGCGCGCGCCGCCGCG
>CADCTO010000616.1 GCA_902805585.1 uncultured Armatimonadota bacterium
CAACGCGCCCAATTACCTCGCGGCGTCCCCGGCGGCGCTGCTGGTCCCACGGGAGCTTGCCGAAGCCGACGGCCTGCCGGTGCCGGGCCCGCCCAAGTAACGCGTCGTCAACGCCCGGCCACGCATGGCAGGGCATCGCGCGGTGGCCTCGGGCGGCGGGCGTCGTGTCTCCCTCTACCGGAAGTCGAAAGGTCCTCATGATGAGAAGGCTGCTCGCGGGAACCGTTGCCGCATCCGTGCTCCTGATCGCCGCGTACGGTGCTCGCACCGGGCAGACGGCAACTGCGCAGGGGCAGGCGGTGCAGGCCGAGGCGGACAAGTCGGAGTTGGAGCGCCTCCGCGCCGACGTCGAATCGCTGAAGGCCCAGTTGGCTCAGGTGAACGCCCCGCCCGCCGCCCCCGGCGTGACCCCGGAGCAGCTGGCCGAAGTCCGCCGGCTGGTCGACGAGTTCAAGACCGAGCTGACCGTGATCGGGACCGACATGGCCGCGATCAAGACGCGTCTCGACGAGATGGACCAGCAGATCACCGACGTGCAGCAGGAGCTGAGCGACGTCCGGGACGTGAACAAGGACCAGCAGGCGGCTCTCGATACCCTGAACCGCAAGCGGATCGACGGCTACATCCAGTCGCGTTACACCCTGCGCGGGACGACGGACCGCGGCCGGGCCCCGGAGAACGTCGGGCAGGACACGACCCGCGGCCTCACCGGCAACCGCGACACCTTCCAGGTGCGCCGCGCGCGCATCAACGTCCGCGGCGACGTCACCCCGCGCGCCTCGTACCGGGTCCAGCTCGACGCGCGCCCCTCGCCCGCCGTGGGCCAGGACTTCGTGCAGGTGAAAGAGGCCTACGTCACCATCAAGAGCTTCCCGTTCCTGCTCCGCACCTCGCAGGCCGACGAGAAGCCGTTCGCCACGGTGGACACCACCATCGGGCAGCAGGTGACCCCCTTCGGCTACTACCTGCAGTTCTCGTCGGCCGACCGCGAGTCGCCGGAGCGCTACATCGCCTTCTCCGACACCGGCTCCGGCCTGTTCCCTTCCCAGGACTACGACAAGGGCGTATCGCTCAACGGCCTGCTGTTCGGCCGCTACCAGTACCAGCTCGGCTTCTACAACGGCAACGGGACGGCCTCGAACGACTTCGGCCGCCGCAAGGACTTCATCGGCCGCATCGGCGTGCCGCTCATCCCCGGCCGCTGGAACGTCGGCATCTCGGGCTACGACGGCGAGGGCCCCAACACCGGCACCGCCGTCGGCATCAACCCCGACACCCCCGCCACCTTCATCGGCACCGGCGCCACCCAGGTCGCCGCCACCCGCCGCCGCGTCAAATCGCTCCTCGGCCTGGACACCCAGTTCATCCTCCCCTTCGGGGATCTTAAGGTGGAGTACGTGCGCGGCAAGGGCGGCCTGAACGGCGCCAACCAGAACGTCGTGCCGTCGGCGCTGCGCTCCTACGTGGACGCCGCGGTCGTGGAGGGCTACTACGCGCAGCTCGGCTTCAACGTCGGCAACCGCCTGAAGGTGGTGGGTGCCTACGAGTACTTCAACCGCAACGCGGATCCGGCGGACAGCGGCCCGTTCAGCGTCTTCGGGCCGAACGCCCTGCGGGTCCGCAGCGAGGACTTCGCCGAAGAGCGCGCCCACTTCGGCGCGCTCTACTCCCTGGACGCCGCGACCCGGCTGCGCCTCTGGTACGAAGCGCCGCTGAACTACCCGAACGCGCCGGGCGCCGCCGAGTCGGTCGGCCGGAGCAGCTTCTACACGGCGGAGGTCCAGGTCAAGTTCTAACGACAGGTGTCATGCGCCGGGCGGGAAATCAAGTCCCACCCGCCCGGCGTCTCTTCGCAAGAAGGAGAATAGCGAGATGAACTCTCGGACCATCAAGGCGGCGGCCGTCGCCGCCATCGGATTCGGTGCGCTTACCGGGGCGTCGGCCGCCCGGGCGCAGATAATCACCGGCGCCGGCGCATCCTTCCCGGCCCCGCTGTACCAGCGGTGGGCGCAGGCGTACAAGCAGGCGACCGGCCAGCAGATCAACTACCAGTCCATCGGCTCCTCGGGCGGCGTCAAGAACATCACGGCGCGGGCCGTCGACTTCGGCGCCTCGGACGGCCCGATGACCGCGTCCGAGATGCAGAACGCGCCCGGGGTCCTCCACATCCCGATGGTGGCCGGGGCCGTCGTCCTGGCGTACAACGTCCGGGGCGTGCCGGAGCATATCAAGCTCACCGGCCCGGTTATCGCCGACATCTACCTCGGCGCCATCACCCGCTGGAACGACCCGCGCATCACCGCCCTGAACCCCGGCGTGAACTTCCCGGCCGCCAACATCGTGCCGGCGTTCCGCTCCGACGGGTCGGGGACGACCAACATCTTCACCAACTACCTGAGCCAGGTCAGCCCGGCCTTCCGCGAGCGCGTCGGCGTCGGCAAGGCGGTGAAGTTCCCCAAGGGCATCGGCGGCAAGGGCAACGAGAGCGTGGCGGCGCTGGTGCGGCAGACACCCGGCGCGATCGGCTACGTCGAACTCGCCTACGCGGAAAACAACAAGCTGAGCTACGCCGACGTCCAGAACCGGAAAGGCAACTTCATCCGCCCCACGATCGCCGCCACCACGACGGCGGCGGAAGCCGCGCGCCTGCCGTCGGACTTCCGCCTCATCATCACCAACACGCCCGCGGCCCAGGGCTACCCGATCGTCGGTTACACCTGGATCCTGGTGCGCCGGGACACCAAACCCGGGGTGAAAAAGTTCCTGCAGTGGGCGCTCGACGAGGGCCAGAAGATGGCCGCGCCCAGCGGCTACGCGCCGCTGCCCGCCAACGTGCAGAAGCGCGCCCTGGCGGTCGTCAATTCGCTCCAATAAGTTTCGCCCCGCCGCCTTCCCGGTAATCTTACTACGAAAAATTACCGGGAAGGCAGTCCTGTTTTCGCCAGGAGACAGGGTGCACAAGGAACCACGCATGAAGAAGTCACGGATGGTCACGGTTGTGGTCGCCCTGGCGACCGCCGTCTGCACGCTCGGCGCGGCAGGCTGCGGCGACCAGGCGACGAACGGGGACCGGCCGGCGGGGGGCGAGACGGGGAGCACGACGGCGCCCGCCACGGGCGGCGCCGGCGCCGGCACCGGCGCTACGGGCGGCGGCACGGCATCCGCCGGCACCCCGACGGCGGCGCAGTTAAACGACGCGGTGACGAAGGCCCTGAACGCCGATGCGACGATCAAGGGTTATAATCTAAAGGTGGAGGCGATGCCGGAGCAGTACATGGTTGCCCTCAAGGGCACCGTGCCCTCGGACACCGAGAAGTACCGGGCGGAGCAGGTCGCCGTCGACGCCATCAAGAACCCGACCTTCGCCATCGACAACCAACTCGAAGTGAAGCCGTAACAAGGACCGCAGCACATGACAGACCGCCCCCTGCAGGGGAGCGTACGCCCGAAACCCCAGAAGGTCGTGGCCGAAGCCGCCGCGGCGACCGAGCCGCAGCCGGGACCGGCGCGGCCGGCCGTACGGCGTGTCGGCGACACCGTCTACGGCGGCCTGACCTTCGCCGCGTCGCTCAGCATCTTCGCGATCATCCTGTGGATCGCCTGGAAGCTGACGGAGCAGAGCCTGCCGACCATCCGCGCGTACGGCTTCCGCTTCGTCACGGGAACGGAGTGGGACGAGGTCAAGGGCGTTTTCGGGGTCTGGCCGTTCATCTTCGGCACGCTGTACTCCTCGTTCATCGCGCTGGTGCTGGCCGTGCCCATCAGCCTGGGGGCCGCGATCTTCCTGTCGGAGCTGGCGCCCCGATGGATACGAACGCCCGTGACGTTCCTGATCGAGCTTCTGGCGGCCATCCCCAGCGTCATCTACGGCCTGTGGGGCATCTTCATCCTTCTGCCGTTCCTGCGGGAAAAGGTGATGCAGCCGATCCTGAACTCGCCGCTCCCGAACCTGCCGGGCGTGAGCGGGATGTTCCAGGGCTACGGCGTGGGTCCCAGCATGCTCGCGGCCGGCGTCATCCTGGCGATCATGATCATCCCGTTCATCACGGCCGTTTCGCGCGACATCCTGCGGGCCATCCCCCGGGCGCAGCGGGAAGCCTCCTATGGCATGGGCGCGACCCAGTGGGAGACGATCCAGCGCGTGGTCGTCCCGTACGCCAAGTCCGGGATCATCGGCGCGGTCATCCTGGGGCTGGGGCGCGCGTTCGGCGAGACGATGGCCGTCACCATGGTCATCGGCAACCAGACGCCCTCGAACCCGTTCGCGCTGTTCGAGCCCGGCTACACGATGTCCAGCGCGCTCGCCAACAAGTTCACCGAGGCGTCCCCCGGCCTGCACACCGCCGCGCTGATCGAGGTCGGGCTGGTGCTGTTCGTGGTGGCGATCCTGGTGAACATCGTGGCCCGCGTCCTGGTCTTCTATACGGCCAAAGACATCCAGGGGGGCAGGTAAGGGCGAAATGGCAGTCTCTACCCGAACGGACCTGCATCTGGCGCGGCGCAGGACGACCAATTTCGTGATGCTCGGCTTCTGCGTGCTCGCCTCCATCGTCGCGCTCGTGATGCTCGGCCTCGTGCTCTACTTCCTGGCCTCGCAGGGCCTGAAGCACATCAGCCCGAGGCTGTTCACGCGCCTGCCGAACAACATCGACATCAAGCAGGGCGGCATCGCGCACAGCATTTTCGGCACGCTGACGCTGCTGGGGATCGCCTCGCTCATCTCGCTGCCGCTGGGCATCCTGGGCGGGATCTACCAGGTGGAAGCGCGCGGGCGGTTCGCGTTCGCGGTCCGGTTCCTCACCGACGTGCTCAACGGCATCCCGTCCATCGTCATCGGCATCTTCGTGTACGCGGCCTACGTCTACCCGCTGTCGCAGCGGAACCCCGGCAGCGGCTTCTCGGGTTACGCCGGGGGGCTCGCGCTGGGCATCATGATGATCCCGCTGGTGATGCGCACGACCGAGGAGATACTGCGCCTGGTCCCGTTCTCCCTGCGCGAGGCGTCATTGGGGCTGGGCGCGACGCGCTGGCGGACCATGTGGAGCATCGTGTTGCCGGTCGCGCGCGGCGGGGTCATCACCGGCATCATGCTGGCGCTCGCCCGTGTGGCGGGTGAAACGGCACCGCTGCTGTTCACTATCCTTGGCAACGAATATTTCCCCACGAAACAGGCGAACGTTTTGGGCGCTAAAGTCACCGTTCCCGCGATGAACACGGCGATCGACGCCCTGCCGCTCCGCATCTTCAACTACGCCGTGGGCCCGAACCTGGAGCAGCACGACATCGCCTGGGCCGCCGCCCTCATACTGATCGCCATGATCCTGATTTTCAGCATCGCCGCGCGCTACGCCACCCGCGGCGGCGTGCTGGAGGAGCATTAGACCGGCATGTCCCTTACCGATACGGACGAGGTAGCCGTCGCGCCGCCCGAGGTCAGGGCGTCCGGCAACGGGGCGAACCCGGAGACGCCTCCCGATAGCAAGATCCGCGCCGACAAGGTGGACTTCTTTTACGGCAGCTTCCAGGCGCTCAAGAACATCAACCTGGACATCCCGGAACGGCGGGTCACGGCGCTCATCGGGCCGTCCGGCTGCGGGAAGTCCACGTTCCTGCGCACCATCAACCGCATGAACGAGCTGATCGACGGGACGCGCCTGACCGGCAAGATCACGCTCGACGGCCAGGACCTCTACGACCGGCGCGTGGACGTGGTGAACCTGCGCAAGCGCGTCGGCATGGTGTTCCAGAAGCCCAACCCGTTCCCGATGTCGATCTTCGACAACATCGCCTACGGGCCGCGCATCCACGGCACGAAGAACCGCAAGGCCTTGAACGAGATCGTCGAGCGGACGCTCCACCAGGCGGCGCTCTGGGACGAGGTCAAGGACCAGCTCAAGAAGTCGGCGTTCGCCCTTTCGGGCGGCCAGCAGCAGCGCCTGTGCATCGCCCGCGTGCTCGCCGTCCAACCCGAGGTCGTTCTGATGGACGAGCCCGCCTCGGCGCTGGACCCGAACTCCACCTTCCGGATCGAGCAGCTCATCGACGAGTTGAAGACCGAGTACACGATCGTGATCGTCACGCACAACATGCAGCAGGCCGCCCGCATCTCCGACTTCACCGGGTTCTTCCTGCGCGGTGAAATGAAAGAGTTCGGCGCGACCGATAAAATGTTCACGAACCCGGACCAGAAAGAAACCGAAGATTACATCCGGGGCCGGTTCGGTTGATACCCCTGCAGAAGGTGTGAGGGATGTGGGACGAGGGATGAGGTGAAGCGGTCGCCTCCTTCCCATCCCTCATCCCTCGTCCCACATCCCTGAACTGATGAGGAGTTTGCATGTCGTCTACCCGCCAGCATTTCGATGAGGAAATCGAGGAGCTTCGCAGGAAGCTTCTCCGGATGGGGACCGCAACGGAAGAGATGGTTCGCGATGCCGTCGTCGCGCTCGTCCGTCAGGATCTTGCGCTCGCCGAGTCGATCATCCCCCGCGATGACGTCATCGACCAGATGGACCAGGACATCGAGACGCACTGCCTGCTTCTCCTGGCCCGCCAGCAGCCGATGGCGTCCGACCTGCGGGTCATCGGGACCGCCCTGAAGGTGATCACGGACATCGAGCGCATCGGCGACCACGCGGTGGACATCTCCAAGATCGCCGTGCGGATGGGCAAGGAGATGCTGTACAAACCCCTGGTGGACATCCCCCGCCTGGGCGAGATGTCGCGCGCGATGCTTCACGACGCGCTGGAAGCGTTCGTCCACCGCGACATGGCCCGCGTCGAGAAGGTGATCGCCGACGACGACGCGGTCGATGAGCTGTACCGCCAGATGCGGCAGGACCTGCGTGTCGCGATGCAGCAGGACCCCGGCTCGATCGTGCAGGCGTCCTACCTGCTGTTCGTCGCGCACTACCTGGAGCGCATCTGCGACCACTGCACCAACATCGTCGAGCGCGTCGCCTTCATGGAGACGGGCCGCATGAAGGAACTGCACTCCGCCGAGGCGGCGAATCTGCGCCTCAGTGCCGCCTGATTCAGGGACTCCCACTAGGACAATCCCTAAATATAGGGGCAAACACTTCTAAAATATCTACATCTGTGGTATAAGAAAGGCGAGCATGCTGTTGCTCGCCTTTGTTGTTGTTATGGAACAGGCCTTTTCCACGGTCGCGGACCGGGTAGCCGCTGTGCAGGAGCGCATCGCGCGGGCGGAGGCACGGGCGGGAAGATCGCCCGGCACGGTACGACTGGTCGCCGTTACGAAGCGGGTTCCGGCGGCCCGTGTGGCAGAAGCGGCGGCGGCGGGCGTGACCGAATTCGGCGAGAACTACGTTCAGGAAGCGCGCGCCAAGATTCCGGAGTTGACGCAGTATATAGCGACAGATATCAACTGGCATCTGATAGGCCATCTGCAAACTAACAAAGCCAAATACGCCGTCTTGCTCTTTCCTTTAATCCATACTGTAGATACTTATCAACTCGCGCAGGAATTAGGTAGACAGACGTCGAAACGGCACAAGACCCAGAACGTCCTGATAGAAGTCAACCTGTCGGGAGACCCCGGCCGCGCGGGGGCGAGGCCGGAGGAATCCCTGGAGCTGGCAGATCGGGTGGGCGCGGTGCCCGGCCTGGAACTGAAGGGGCTGATGGGGATGGCCCCGTACGCGGAGGGTTCTGAAGATGCCCGCCCGCATTTCCGAAGACTGCGGGCGCTGTTCGACCGACTGCCGGGTCCGAACCGGCAGATCCTTTCCATGGGGATGTCCGGCGATTTCGAGGTAGCCATCGAGGAAGGGGCGACGCTGGTCCGTATCGGGACCGCGCTCTTCGGAAAGCGAGAAGGAGGATAACAGGCATGTATCGTGAGGGACAGGCGGAACAGGAAGAGACGGAGGGGGGACTGTGGCGGCGGCTGACGGCCCGCTTCACCGGCGCGCCGGAGGATGACGAGGCGTACGAGGAGCCCCACCACGCGCGGGAAACGACGCGGGCGCCGCGACAGAGTTTCCGCATCGCCTCGGCCCGTGAGGGCTCGATCACGGTGATGCCCGTCGCGAACTTCGCGGACATCCAGAAGGCCGCCGACCGGCTGAAGTCGGGCGAACCCCAGATCATCAACCTGGAAAAGAGCCCGCCCGAGGTGTCGGAGCGGCTGATCGATTTCCTGAACGGCGTGACGTACGCGCTCGACGGCTACGTGGAAAAGGTGTCGGAGGGGGCGTACCTGTTCACCCCGAGCCACATCGCCATCCACGCCGAAGGCGCCGAGCCGCCGCAGCCCAAGCCGTTCTTCGACCGGTAGCCGGAGCGCCGCGCTCGGCCGAGAAGAAGCACGTGGACACCGTTCGCGCCGGTACCGCCGCCGTCGCCGTCCTCGGCGCCGGCAAGATGGGCGGCGCCCTCGTGCGCGGCTGGGTGACGGCGGGCGTCCTCCTTCCGGGGGACATCCGTCTCTATGACACCCACGCCGCCACTGCCGAACAGCTCGCGGGCGCGACCGGGGCCGGTGTCGCCGCGTCCGCCGCCGATGCCGTGGCGGGGGCGGACGTTCTCGTCGTCAGCGTGAAGCCGCCGGTCGCCGTGCCCAGCCTCGCCGCCGTCCGCGACGCCCTGTCGCCGGACTGCCTCGTCCTTTCCGTCGCCGCCGGCGTCCGCCTCCAAACGCTGGAGGCCGCGCTGCCCCCCGGATCTCCCGTCATCCGCGTGATGCCCAACACCCCCGCGCTGCTCGGAGCGGGCGCCGCCGCTTTCTGCCGGGGCCGCCACGCCACGGACGCGCACGCCGCCGTCGCCACGATGCTGATGGAGGCGGTGGGCCGGGCGGTCGAAGTGGAGGAGCGGCACATGGACGCCGTCACCGGCCTGTCCGGGTCGGGCCCCGCGTATCTCTACCTGATCATCGAGGCGCTGGCCGACGGCGGCGTGCAGGCGGGCCTGCCGCGCGACGTCGCGCGCGTGCTCGCCGCCCAGACCGCGCTCGGGGCGGCCCGCATGGTGCTCGAAACGGGCGAGCACACGGCCGAGCTCAAGGACGCGGTCACCACCCCCGGCGGCACCACGATCACCGGCCTGGCGGTCCTGGAAAAAGCCGGCGTCCGCGGCGCGCTGATGGAGGCTGTGCAGGCGGCCGCGGAGCGCGCGCGCGAACTGGAGTGACGCCGCGGTTTTTCGCGGGCCGTTAATGGGCATGCTGAAAGCAGGATTCCGTCGCAGGATTCGAGGAGGAACCTATGCGGCTGCTGCTGACCGTTTTATTCGTCGCCGCGGGGTGGTCCCTCGGCGGGTGTCTTGAGGACGCGAAGGGGCGGACCATCTACGCCGCGGACATCATCGGGTACGTCACCGCGGAACAGGTGGCGGCCGCACGCGAGGCAGGGCTGCTGGTGGGCGCGCTGAAGGCGGACCAGCGGCGGAAGCTTCCGAAAACCTCGGACGACACCCGCCTGCAACTGTTCGAGAAGGGGGAAGGGCGCTACGGCATCGCGCTGATCGCGCCTCCCGCTTCCGAGGAATTCGGCACGCCGCCGGGTTCCTGACGGACGGTTTTTCAGGGGAGGGGGGCGGCGGGCACGGCGGCCGCGCCCATTCCCTGGACGAACTGCACCACCCCGCGCATGCCTGCGGGGTCCACGCGGAACGTCTTCGTGACCTTCTCCCCGGGCGCCAGCGACCGGAACACTCCCAGCGACGTTGCCTCCAGGACCCTCGGGTCGCCCGCCACGGCGTCCACGCCGAGCGACACCAGGGGCACCGTGCGCCGGCCCGCGTTCGTCACCGAGACCTGAAGCGCGGGGGCGCCGTCCGCGGCGGTAGTCCGCGTCTGCGACGGGACGAGATTGCAGGCGGCAAGGCTCACCTCCGAGAGCGCCGTCATCAGGTCCGCGAAGACGGCATCCTGCGGGGCGAGTTCGCCCGACCGGCCGTTCTTCCAGACGGCCTGCGCCTGCGCCGCGGCCAGAAGCGCGCGGTGGGCCTTGCGCGCGACTTCGTCCCGTTTGCCGCGCAGCACCAGCGCGCCGATGGTGCCCAAGGCGCCGCCGATCGGGTTCAGCGGCCGGGCGACCCGGCCCTTCAAGAAGCTGGTCTGTGCCTGCTCCTTGGCCGCGACGGCGGAACGGAACGCCGCCCGCGCCGCGGCGACGGTGTTGGTGATGCGCAGGAACAGCGTGTGTCCCGCCGGGATCATCATCTGCTTCACGGCGGGGCCGGCGCCGGACTGCAGGACGCTCTCCATCCGCCATGTCCGCGGGGATGCGGCCTCCTTGTCGACGAGCGCCGCTTCCAGCCGCCACAGCCCGGGGCCGAGGCGGAGCGATACGCGGACGCGGGCGGCTTCTTCCCCCGCGTTCGTCAGGGCCGCTCCGACCGCGCCCGGCTGCCGTGCGGCCCAGCCGGAAACGGCGGAATCGGCGGGGACGGCGGGCGCAAACGGCACCGCCTTGTCCATGCGCGCCCACCCGACCCAGGGCACCAGGGCTTCCGACACGGTCGCCTGAATGGTCCTGGTCGCCGTCACGGTCGCGTCCACGGTGACGTTCGCGGTAACGACTCCCGCGCGGGCGCCGGAAGTCAGCGACAGCAGGAGCACGACGGCAAAGGCCTTAACCCTCATCGGTGTCCTTCACGCCATCCGACGCGGCGGCCGGGGTCAGCCGCTGGGTGCGGCGTTCGAAGTCGCCGCGGTCCAGCAGGATCTTGCGGCCACAGGTCAGGCAGCGCAGGCCGATGTCGGCGCCGGTCCGCGTCACTGCCCAGTCGTGACCGCCGCAGGGATGGGCCTTGCGCAGCCGGGCGACGTCGCCGACGGCCACCGCGAGCGGGTCGGTCATCCGTCCGCCTCGCCGCCGTCGCGCAGCGACCGGAGGAAGGCGGTCAGGTCCCGCATCTCGGCGGGCGGCGGTGCGGTGAACTGGAGCCGCTCGCCGGTGCGCGGGTGGTCGAAGGCGAGGAAGAACGCGTGCAGCGCCTGGCCGTTCAGGCCCGCGATGCGTTCGTTGAGCGCCGCCTGGGCCGGCCCGCGCATCTGGTCCGCCGAAACCTTTCTCAGTCCTCCGTAGGTGGCGTCGCCGACCACCGGGAAACCGGCGAACGCGCAGTGGACGCGGATCTGATGCGTCCGCCCCGTCTGGAGCACCGCCTCCATGAGGGTGAACAACCCCAGCTCCTCCAGAAGCCGCAGTTCCGTGATGGCCGCCCGGCCCGGCGCGCGCCCGCCCGGCTCCACCACGGTCATGCGCTTGCGGTCGGTCGGGTGGCGCCCGATAGGCACGTCCACGATCGCGTGCACGAACGGCGGGCGGCCCCAGACCAGCGCGTGGTACTTGCGCGTGGCCGTCCGCTTCTGTATCTGCTGCTGCAGCGCGTTGTGCGCGACGTCGTTCTTGGCGACGACCAGCAGCCCGGTGGTGTCCTTGTCCAGCCGGTGCACGATGCCGGGCCGCTCGACCCCGCCGATGCCGGACAGGTCGTCGCAGTGGGCGAGGAGGGCATTGACCAGGGTGCCGTTCTCGGCGCCCGGCGCGGGATGGACCACCATGTTCTTCGGCTTGTTGAGGACCAGCAGGTCCCGGTCCTCGAACACGATGTCCAGGTCGATCTTTTCGGGCGCGATATGCGACACCTTGGGCGCCGGCGACTCGACGGCGACCAGGTCGCCGGGCTGCACCCGGTACGAGGGCTTCGCGGTCTCCCCGTTCACCTCGACGGCCTGCGTGCTGACAAGGCGCTGAAGCTGCGAGCGGGAGGCGTCGCGCAACCGGTGCGCCAGGAACACGTCGAGCCGCTGCCCCACGTCCGTCTCGCCTACGATAAACACCTGGTCATCCTGCATGGCTGCGCTCAGACGGCCGACGGGGTCGCTTTGGGCGTGGCACTCCGGCTCCCGCGCCGGGAGGCGAGGCCGTAGAGGGCGGCCACGAACAGGACCAGCACGAAGCTGGCGATCTGCCCCTGAGTCAACCCGAGAAGGCGCGTGGTCTCGGCCGTGACCCCTTCGCGCACGAATTCGATGAGAAAGCGGTAGACGCCGTAGAGCCCGACGAAGACGAGCATGAGCTGGCCGGGGAAGCGGCGGTGCGGCTCCAGGCGCGTCAGCACGAAGTACATCAGCAGCCCGGCCACGGCCGCGTAGAGCTGCGCGGGGTGCGAAGGCGGGGTCAGCCCTCCTTCCGGCTGGTGGAACCGCATGCCCAGCGGCGGCTCGCAGAGCCCCCCGTAGCAGCAGCCGTTCAGGAAACACCCGACGCGCCCCAGGGCGTAGCCGATGGCGAACGAGGGCGCGATCAGATCGGCCATGTCCCCGACGCGGATGCCGCGCGCGCGGCATAGCAGGACGCCCGCGAGCACGCCCCCGGCGAGCCCGCCGTAGAACGTCATGCCGCCGGTCCAGATGTGGAGAATCTCGGCCAGATGCAGGCGGAAGTACCCGACGTTCAGGAGGACGAACGCCAGCCGCGCGCCGATCACGCCGCCCAGCAGCCCCCACAGCCCGACGTCCCACACGTCCTGCGTGTCTATCTTGTACCGGTGGGCGTTCCGGACGGCGCGCCACGTCCCCAGCAGAAAGCCGAGCATCAGCAGCACGCCCCAGCTATGGATCTTCAGGGGGCCGTATTCAAGGAGTGTAGGCAGCACGAACGGTTCCTCAGCGGGCGGCGGTCGCGTCTTCGGCGGGCGGGGCGCCGCTCCGCGCCCGCTCAGCCTCTTCGTCCCGGACGGTCAGCGTGCGCCAGACCAGCAGTCCGATCCCGACGGTGATGGCGGAATCGGCGACGTTGAAGACCGGGAAGTTGATGAGCCGGAAGTCGAACAGATCCGTGACATACCCCAGCCGCAGCCGGTCCCACAGGTTGCCCAGGGCTCCCCCCAGCGGCAGCGCCAAAGCGAGGGCCAGCGACAGCGGCAAACGCGTGCCGGCCCGGCGCGCCGTGTAGACGATGGCGGCGATCACCAGGACCGCCGCCATCGCGAGCAGGGGCGTCGCGCCTTCCAGCAGCGAAAACGCCGCGCCGGTGTTGCGGGCGTGCGTGATGTGGAACACGCCCGGAAAAAGCGGAATGCTCTCGCCGAAGGCCACGGTCGCCCGCAGCCACGCCTTGGTCGCCTGGTCCGCCAGCAGGATCAAAAGCGCCAGGACGTACAAGGCGGTCCGGCTCATGGCCTACGTTATCTCCTGGATGGCCTGGGCCTCCACGGTAAGGGTCGCGTAAGGGATCGCCTCCAGGCGCTCGACAGGGATCGGCTTGTGCGTCTTGTCGCAGATGCCGTAGGTGCCCTCGTCCAGCTTCTGGTAGGCCCGCTCGATCCGGCCCAGGATGTCACGCGCGTTCTGGATCAGGGCCATGTCCTGTTCGCGCATGAAAAGCTCGGTCCCCATGTCCGCCGGGTGGTCGTCGTCGTAGTTGGCCAGCTCGGCCCGCTCCATGCCCGGCTGCCCGTCCTGGGTCTCCTCGGAGCTTTGCGTGCCGCGGATGGTGTCCTCGGCCTGCGCCTTCTCCTCGTCCAGCCGGCGCCGGAAGTAGGCCAGGTCCAGGTCGGTCCGCTGCGGCTCGGCTGCGGGCGCCGTGCCTGCCGCCGTCTGGGTGTTCTCGGTTGGTGTAGCCATGTATTTTCCGCGCCGCCTTCCGCACCGTGGAACGTTCCGGCGGCGCTCCTCTCTATGTACGTCCGAACGCCCCCGCGGGTTTCAGGCGGCCGCCTTCTCGAGCCGCGCGACGACCGCGGCGCAGCGCCCGCAGATGTCGGGGTGGTCGGGGTTCACGCCCAGATCGCGCTTGATCAGCCAGCAGCGGGCGCATTTGCCGCCGTCCGCCGGGCCGACCGTCAGCGAGGCGGCGCCCGAATGCCGCTCCACCTGTGACACCAGGAACAGCGTCGCGAGCTCCTCGTCGGAGAATCCGGCCGTGGCGTCGGGCGCGCCGCTCAGGACCACCTTCGCCTCCAGGGACTTCTTGATGGTTCCCGCCTGCCGGGCGTTTTCTAACGCCTTGTTCACGTCGTCGCGCAGGGCGAGCAGGACGCCCCAGCGCTCTTCGAGCGCGTCGTCCCGGTACAACGGGTCCGGCTCCGGGAAGACCGCCAGTTCCACGCTGGGCGCCACGCCGGTCGCGCCCGGCAGCATCTGCCACGCCTCCTCCGCCGTGTGCGACAGGATCGGCGACAGCAGGCGCGCCAGCACCGACGCGATCTCGTGGAGCGCCGTCTGCGCCGAACGCCGGTCCCGGTCGTCCGGCGCGGAGGCGTAGAGCCGGTCCTTGAGCACGTCCAGGTAGAACGCGCTCATCTCGACCGTGCAGAAGTCCACGATGGCCCGCGTCGCCCGGTGGAACTCGTAGCTCTCGTAGGCCCGCGTCACGTCCTCGACCAGCACCTGCAGGTGGTGCAGCGCCCAGCGGTCCAGTTCGGTCAGGTTCTCGCGGTCCACGCTCAGGTGGCCCGGCGCGAAGTCGGACAGCGAGCCCAGCAGGAAGCGCAGCGTGTTACGGATGCGCCGGTACGATTCGGCCACCTGTTTGAGGATGTTCGGGCCGAACCGGACGTCCTCGAAGTAGTTGGTCGAGGCGACCCACAGCCGGAGCACGTCGGCCCCGTACTGCTCGACGACAGTGGCGGGCGAGACGGAGTTGCCCGCCGACTTGTGCATCGCCTTGCCCTTCTCGTCGAGCATCCAGCCGTTCGTCACGACCTGACGGTAGGGCGCCGCCCCGCGCGTCGCCACCCCGACCATCAGCGACGAGTTGAACCACCCCCGGTGCTGGTCGGAGCCTTCCAGGTACACGTCGGCCGGGTAGCCCAGCTCGGGCCGCTGCTCCAGCACCGCGCGGCAGGTCGAACCCGAGTCGAACCAGACGTCGAGCACGTCGGTCTCCTTGGTGAAGCCCGCCGAATCGCTGCCGCAGTGGGGGCAGGCGAAGCCGGGCGGCAGGATGTCCGCCGGCTCGCGCTCGAACCAGACGTCCGACCCCTCGCGCTTGACCAGTTCATACACCGACCCGATGCTTTCCGGCGTCGCCACGGCCTCGCCGCAGCCCTTGCAGAAGAAGACCGGGATGCCGACGCCCCAGGCGCGCTGGCGCGACAGGCACCAGTCGGGCCGTCCGGCCACCATCGCCGAGATGCGGTTGACCGACTCGCCGGGGAACCACGAAACGTTGCCGATCGCTTCCAGCGCGCGGTCCCGGTGCGCCTCGTGGTCGATGTTCATGAACCACTGCACCGTCGCCCGGAAGACGACTGGGTTGTGGCAGCGCCAGCAGTGCGGGTACGAGTGGACGATCTCCTGCCGCGCCAGCAGCGCCCCCTCCTCACGGAGCCGCTCGATCACGCGCTCGCCGCCCTCGGCCAGCTTCAGTCCTTCGAATTCGCCCGCCGAGGCGTCGAAGCGCCCGTCGGCGGTGACCGGCTGGATGACCGGCAGGCCGTACGCCTGGCCGGTCGCGAAGTCTTCTTTGCCGTGCCCGGGAGCGGTGTGGACCACGCCCGTGCCGTCGGTCAGCGTCACGTAGTCCGCGTGGACCAGGACCGAATCGCGGTCGAAGAGCGGATGCTTGAAGACCAGCCCCGACAGGTCACGGCCCCGCAGCCGACGCACCACCTCGTAGTCGGCGACGCCGGCCGCCTCCATGGTCGATTTCAGCAGCGCCTCGGCCACGACGTAATGGTCGCCCTCGCCGGTCTTCGCCACCACGTACTCGAACGTCGGCGACACGGCGACGGCGACGTTGGCCGGGATGGTCCAGGGCGTGGTCGTCCAGATGATCGTGTAGCAGCGCGCCGGGTCCGCGCCTTCGAAGACGC
>CADCTO010000617.1 GCA_902805585.1 uncultured Armatimonadota bacterium
ACCGGACGGAAGGTCCTTGGTCGACTGTGCCAGCGCTGCGCTGCTGATCAGCGAACCGGTCAGCAAGGCCGTGCAGCAAAGCAGATGCTTCGTCTTCACCATGTCCAACTCCTTTGTGCGCCCGTGGCGCAACGGGTTGCGTGCGAACCGCCGATGGTTGAGGGCGAACCGGACGGGTCCGCCATCCCGGTTTCGTCGGCGGCGGCTCACCCCGACGAAATTACCTGGACTTTACCCCGCCCTACATGAAAAAACAACGGAACGTATTAAACTTTCACAAAAAGTCTTGATAGTGCCTCCTGACGGAGGAGTTGGTGACCGCTTGCCATATTTCTACAAGGGATAGCGCCCTCTGATGGAAGACAAACCGGGCGGCGTGGAAAAAGTATGACAAGAGACGTGCCGCCGGGTGGTCCCGCCGGTGTCACATGCCGTTTCCCGTGCGGCGGAGAGACGCGACGAACAGGTCGACAGATTGGTTGAATGCCACTGCCGGACGGATATAACAGGGGAAGGCGGCGGCTCCCGGGCGGGGAGCGGTGGGCGCCGGCGTGAAGCGGTCAAGGAGAGCAGACGTGGCAAACAGCAACGACATCGATATCTCGGCCCCCGGCACGGGCAGCGCGGGCGCCGACACGGCCGTCATCGGGGAGCCGGGCGCCGAAGTGATCGGCGGCGACCCCGAAACGGAGATCGCGGGTCAGGCCACGGGCGGCCGGGACGTGCGGGACGATCCCGACCTGGACCCCGTCGCGGGCGGCGACGTTTCGGACACCCCGGCGGCGCAGGACGGCATGCGCGGCGCCGGCACCGGCGCCGACGCGGGCACCGGCGGGGAGATCGGCATCACCCGGCCCGGGCAGGCGTGACGGCGCGTTAGGCCGCGATCATTGGGTGAGAAAGGGTTGTGGTGGCCCGTGCGAACGAACAACATCCGATTCCGAGGTTGCTGCTGCGGGATTCCCTTCGGCTGCGGCTCCATTCTGGCACTTTCGGGAGGCGCACTGCTCCTGGGGCAGGCGGGGCCGGGATGGCTGCTGTGGGCCGGACCCGCGACGCTTGCGGCGGTCGTCGGCGCGCTCGCGCTGCTGGGCGGCCCTCGCTCGGGATAATGCTCCCGGCGGGCGGCTAGCCGCCGGAGCGTTTGACGGTCCACCCACGCTGCGCCAGCTCTGCCGCCAGTCGGTCGCGGTGGTCGCCCTGTATCTCGATCACGCCGTCTTTGACCGCGCCGCCGGAGCCGCACTGCTTCTTGAGCTGCGTACACAGGTCGGCCAGCTCTGCCGGGGGCAGCGGCACGCCGGTGACCACCGTCACCCCTTTCCCCTGCCGCCCCTTGGTCTCCCGCCCGACGCGGACGACGCCGTCGGACGGCATCGCGGCGGCGGACGCGGCGGCGGCGGAGTCCCGGCGGCACGTGCAGTCCGCCTCCGGCCGCCCGCAGTCCGGGCACATCTTCCCGTGTTCCGTGGAATAAACAAGCCCGCTCTCGGCTCCCGCTCGGTTCCGGCGCATCGAAGACGTCCCCCATCGCGACCGTGACAGGACAGCTCGCCATGCCAACTTCGCCGCCCGCCCGGCCACTCCCTTCCCCGCCCGGCGCGGGGTATAATCCGCGGCATGCCGCTCGCCGTCTTCCCGAAATGCTACCTCGACGCCCTGGTCGTCCAGAAAACGATGACGCCCGAGGAGTGGACCGACCTCGCCGCCGATCAGCTTCCTATCGACGGCCTGGAGTTCTACTGGGGCTTCACCCCGCAGGACGACACCGCGGCCTTGCGGCGCCTGCGCGCGCGTATCGAGGCGCGCGGCCTGTGCATGCCCATGATGTGCTACTCGCCGGACTTCACGCGGCCCGACCCGGCCGAGCGGCGGGCGGAAGTGGAGAAGCAGAAACGCGCCCTCGAAGTCACGGCCGCCCTCGGCGGGCGCTTGTGCCGCGTTCTCAGCGGGCAGCGACGGCCGGACGTAGCGCGGGCCGACGGGGTGCGCATGGCCGCCGAGTGCATCACCGCCCTGCTCCCCCACGCGGAACGCTGCGGCGTGGTCCTGATACTGGAGAACCACTACAAGGACAGCTACTGGCGGTACCCGGAGTTCGCCCAGAAGACCGACGTCTTCCTGGAACTGCTGGCCGCCATCCCTGAAAGCCCCTGGTTCGGCGTCAACTTCGACCCGTCGAACACGATCATCGCGGGCGAGGACCCCATTGCGCTGCTGGAGGTCGTCAAGCACCGCGTCGTCAGCATGCACGCCAGCGACCGCTATTTCGAGGGCGGAACGGCGGACGACCTGCGCCGCCTCGACGCCGACCCCCAGACCGGCTACGCCCCCATCCTCCGCCACGGCGTCGTCGGCCGGGGCCTCAACGACTATGACCGGATCTTCACCATCCTGAAGGGCGCCGGGTTCCGGGGATGGATCAGCATCGAGGACGGCGAAGACCCCTCCGTCGGCATGGAGCATCTGCGCCTCTCCGCCGAGTTCCTGCGCGCCAAAATGGCCCGCCACGGCCTCGCTTGAGGTGTTGCGCCTCCGCTAAAGTCGCGCACAAGCCGTGCGGCGCGGCGTGCGCAAAACGTAGTAACCCAGGTTGCCACCCTGTCACCCGACAGGGTGGCAACCTGGGTTAGGAACTACCCCGTGCTACTCGGCGTTGTGCAAGAAAGTAGCACGTTTGCCCCCGACGATGCAACGCATCTAAGAGCGAGCGGAATGACGAAGCACACGTATGACAGAAAAAGAAGGAGGGCGTGGAGTGCAGGTACCGGGGACAGCAGGCCGCCTCGGCTCGGGACAGGAACGGAGTGCCGAGAAAGAGACGGCAAAGGCGGCAAAGATTGCAACGTTGATCGCGCAGCATCATAAGGACGGGAAGTTCGACGGGGTCGCACTGGCGATGGCAGGCGGCACCGCCGTCTACCGCGGTGCGGTGGGGCTGGCGACCCGGGGACCCAAAATTCCGCACACCGTTGACGCGCCGCTGCCAATATGCTCGCTCACCAAGCAGTTCACCGCGTTGCTCGTCATGCAACAGGCCGCGGACGGCGTGCTGTCGCTGAATGCCCCGGTCGCCGAAAAGCTGCCCGGCCTGAAAAAGAGCGGAGCGTTGTCCCACATCACCGCGCGCCACCTGCTAACGCACACGTCGGGCCTGCCGAACCTGGACGATGTTTCAGGTTTTTACCAGGACCGCGACCCACGCTGCGCCGACCCCGCCCACGTTTTGCGGACCGTTGCCATGTCCGCCCCGCTATCGTCCCCACCCGGCGAGAAATTTCGCTATAACAATCTGGACTACATTGTGCTGGCCGCTCTGCTGGGCGAAGTCTCCGGGAAACCGTACCCCGTGCTGCTACGCGACCGAATTTTGCAGCCGCTCGGGATGAAAAAGACCGGGCTGTTCTTGCCCGGCAAAGAATCATCCCTGAACCGGTCGCGGGCAATCGGTTACGATGCTCCGGGCGACGACCCGAAGCCCTCCGCGCCTATATATCGCCTGGAGAATTATGGTGCCGCTGGGGCACTGTACGCGACGGTGGACGATCTGGGCCGTTGGAACCGCGCTCTACTCACCGACCGTTTGCTCCCGCGTCGTCTGCGCGACGCGATGTGGACCGGCGACCCCACGAAGGGATACGTCGCAATGGGCTCGTGGGTTTACAGTTACCTGTCTTACGGCAAGAAGATGCCGACGCTTGTAGAGCGTATGGGCGCGACCGGTGCGTACCGCGCTCAGAACCTCCTTGCCCCCGACGACGGGTTTGCAGTCGTGCTGCTGA
>CADCTO010000618.1 GCA_902805585.1 uncultured Armatimonadota bacterium
GCGCCGGACCGTGCGCCGCATCCAGACCAGCCCGGCGATGACCGACCAGATGCGGGAAGTGCTCCGCATCCCGGTGCCGTCCGGCGAGCGGACGCCCGTCGGCCCGCCCACCGAGACGCCGCTGGTCGCGCTGGACTGGGGCACGCGCGGGCAGATGAAGGTCAGGTACCGCCAGGACCCGGCCCGGCGCAGCGGCAACGCGCTGCCGGCGGGGGTGGCGGGGGCGCTGGTGCAGTTCCACGAGGGCGGCGTCCCCGCCACCGAGGACAAGTGGCAGTACCTGACGAACTGCTCGGCCTCGCCCTGCATCCACCGCGTCACGGGCACCGGCAGCCGCACGTTCGCCTACCGCGTGTGCTACGTCAACCGCAAGGGCGAGATGGGGCCGTGGAGCGCGCCCGTCGTGGCGACGGTGACGCTGTAGGCGGAGCGCACCAAGCAAGAAAAAGCCCCCGCGCTCGTGGAGCGCGGGGGCCCGGCGCCGGAGCGGGCCTAGCCCACGCCGCCGCCGTTGTCGCCGCCACCCCCGCCGCTGGCGCCGCCGCTGTTGATGCCGTCGGGGAAGAAGCCGCCCCGGGTGGCGCCGCCCAGGTAGACGATGCGCAGCACCTCTTCGACGCTGCGGCTGAAGGCGATGGCGTCGCCGTCGGCGGGCACGATGTTGGCCCTGCCCTGTTCGCGCACGACGCCCTGGTCCTTGTCGCTGGCCTCGCCGTCCAGGTCGTCGGCCCCGTCGCGCAGGTCGGAGATCTTGCGCGAGGCGATGCGCGCGGCGTTGCCGGCCTGGTAGATCTCGTTGCGGAGGCTGCCCGCGTGGTAGGCCTCGACCGCCAGGATCCCCGCCGCCGCCTCCAGCACGTCCTTGTTGGTCAGGAGCCGGGCCGCGCCCTTGTAGGCGGTAACGCCCACGTCCTCGAAGATGAAGGCGCCCAAGAGGAAGTTCACGTCGCTCGCGAACGGGTCGAAGCTGTCGCCGATGCCCGCCGCCCGGGCCGCGGCGTTGAAGCTGTTCCTGAGGTCGATGTTCGGGCGGCCCACCGGCGTGCCGCCCAGGTCGCTGATGGTCTTGCGCAGGAAGATGACGTGCCGGATCTCGTCCTGGGCGATCTCCTCGGCGAACTCGCGCACGTCGCGCCGGCGGAACCGGACCTTGGGGTTGTTCTTGACCGTGACCGAACCCTCGCCGGGCCCGCTGACGTTCACGTCCAGCCGCGCGATGCCGACGCCGGCGGTGGCGTAGGCGTAGAACTCGGCTTCGAGGTACTCCAGGTTCAGCGCGAACTGGAGGACGGCGATGTCGATGTTGGGCTCCTGGGCCGCGGCCCGGGGCGACAGCAGGCCCGCCCCCGCCAGCCCGAGGGCGCCCGCGCCCACGGTCTTCAGGAAGTTGCGCCGATCATGACGGCGGCCGACGACCTCGTCCAGCGCCTTCGCTTCGAAAGGTTGCATTGCACTTTCCCTTCTGCGCCGCCTTTAGCGGGCGACTCCTCTAGAGTACCCGACGCGCCCGCGGAAGATCGCTCACTGTGGAATTTATCACACCCGCTGGGCGCGCGTTCTTCGGGTTTTCCGCGGGCCGGCGCCCGGCGCGGGCGCCGCGAAGATTTCCGGGGTATTTGCGCGCGGAAAGTCGCCGGACGGGACGAACCGGCGGTACAATAACGTCTACACCTAACGGGGCGGGCCGTGAACGACGGCCGCGAAGCGCCCGCCCGTGGCGAGAACGAAGAGGATCCGCTGCGCTATATCGATCGGCACGCCGCGCGCGCCTCCGCGCGCGCGGAGCAAGAAAGGTGATGCGATGCGAGTGCAAGACGTGATGTGGAAGTGCAGCGCCTGCTGCACGCCGGACACGAACCTGCAGGACGCCGCCCGGATGATGAGCGAGCACGAGCAGAACGCCGTGGCCGTCATCGAGAGCCGCGAGATCGCCCGGCCCCTGGGCGTGATCAGCCACAACGACATCGTGCGCCGCGCCGTCGCCAGCGGCAAGAACCCCCTGGAGATGACGGTGGGCGACTGCATGAGCCTTTCGGGAGTCCTGGTGACGGCTTCGACCACGGTGGAGAAGTGCGGCGACCTGATGGAGCAGCACCAGGTCGACAGCCTGGCGGTGGTGGACGAGATGGGCTCCTGCGTCGGCGTGGTGACCGGGATGGACATCGTGCTCAAGGCGTCCTCCGACGCCCCGGGCCGCCTGCTCAAGCGCGCCCCGGTGGCGAGCCGGGACCAGATGACCGACCTGTACGCGGGCTAACAGCCCCGCGCGGTATCGACGAGGAAGGGCCGCGGCGCGCACGCCGCGGCCCTTCCGGCGTGTAGGACCTTTGGCGCGTGGGTACCCTCTCGTTGCGGGGCGAGCACCGTCCCGCCCGAGGAGTCCCCCATGACCGTTCAGGATATCATGGCCAAAAGCCCCGCCGTCTGCACGCCCGACACGCCGCTCTCCGAGGTCGCCCGCATGATGGTGGACCACGACTGCGGGGCGATCCCGGTGGTCGAGAGCCGCGAGGCGCCGCGCCCCGTGGGCGTCATCACGGACCGCGACATCGTGGTGCGCCTGATCGCCGACGGGCAGAACCCGCTGGAGAAGACCGCCGCGGACGCCATGAGCGCGTCGGCCGTGACCGTTTCGGTGGGCACGAGCCTGGAAGCCTGCGGCGACGTCATGGAGCAGAACCAGATCCGCCGCGTCATCGTCGTGGACGACAACGGGTCCGTGATCGGCATGGTCTCGCAGGCCGACATCGCCCTGAACGCCTCGCCGCAGGCCGTCGCCGAGATGGTGCGCGAGGTCTCCGAAGAGGAAGACGCCAACAACGAGCGCGTGCCGATGGGCGGCGCCTACTCGGGCTAGGCCTCGGCCTGCTACAACGGGTTCGGCGTGTACTGCGCGCGGGCCGGCGGCTCCGCGTCTTCGTCCGTGTCCCCCTCCGGCTCCACCAGCGACGGGTCGTCGAACGTGGGCGCGTTGACCCGGCGCGACACGGCGTAAGCTTCGAGCGGCTCGTCGGGATACGGCCGCAGCACTTCGAGCACGCGGTTCGGGTCCTTGACCGACGTGTCGAGCCAGAGCGCTTCGTCCTCGGGGGCCAGGATCACCGGCATCCGGTCGTGGATCGTCGAAAGCAGCCTGTTGGGCGCGACCGTGAGGATGGTGCAGGTGCGGAGCGGCGTGCCGTCGGGGTCCTTCCACTCCTCCCACAGCCCGGCGAACGCGAACAGGTCGTCGGCCTTCCGGTGGATCAGCAGGGGCTGTTTCCCGTCCGGCAGCTTCTTCCACTCGTAGAACCCGTCGGCCGGGATCAGACAGCGGCGGCGCTGGAACGCGTGCTTGAAGGCCGGCTTCTCGGCGACGGTCTCGGCCTTGGCGTTGATCATGCGGTTCCCGACGGCCGGGTCCTTGGCCCAGAACGGCACCAGCCCCCATTTCATCGCCTCCAGACGGCGCGCCCCGTCCGGCTGCGTCACGGCGACGACGGGCTGCGACGGCGCGATGTTGTAGCGCGGCTCGACGTCGAGCGCGTTCTCCTGCACGTCGAAGCGCGCGGCGAGCTGGTCGGCGGAATGGCGAAGCGTGAAGCGTCCACACATGGGGATTGACCTCCGGGCGTTTGTCCTGCTGTTTTTTACCCGCGAAGGGGCCGCGGCAAGCGGCGCCGCCCGCTACCGCCGCGGCATCGCGGCGGCGGCGGCCGCCAACAGCGCCCAGCCGGAAAGGAAGCAGACGCCGCCGAGCGGGGTGACGGCGCCGA
>CADCTO010000619.1 GCA_902805585.1 uncultured Armatimonadota bacterium
AGTTCACGCCGACGTACCGGCTGCAAGCGGGCCTGGAGAACATCAACACCAACACGGCGCGCTACGAGCTCGTCCAGCACTTGAACCGCCACGCAAGCTATGACTGGCGGGACCCCGCCTTCCCCGCGGACGGGTACACCCACCGCGTCTCCCGCGTCAAGCCCCGGGACTACACGGCGTACATCAACAACCAGTTCCGCCTGCTCGACGAGCAGATCACGCTCGACCTGGGCCTGCGCTACTCCGACCGCAAGTTCAACCGGGTGCTGTTCGAGGACTTCAGCCGCAGCTACGTGGACCCGCGCATCGCGGCGACGTACAACCCGGTGCGGAACACCCTGTTCCGCGGCTCGTTCTACCGCAACTCGCAGTTCCCCGACGCGTGGCGCACGGAAGTCCTCTTCCCCCAGGATCTGGGCTTCACGAGCGCGCGTGACCCCCAGGCGCAGCGGGAGCGTATGGCCGGGCGCTATATCCAGGACAACCGGCTGGACACCATCAAGTCCGAAGGGTACGATCTGGGCGTCGAGCAGGGTCTGAACCTGGCGAGCGGGATTTTCCGCGGCACCTACTCGGCCGTCCTGACCGGCTACCGCCGGCACTCCTGGGACCAGATGCGGGTGCAGTATAGCGACTCGACGGGCGGCGCGTTCGGCCTGCCGCTCTCTTACGTGAGCGACGGCACCGCACACTCCACCGGCGTCGAATTCCAGTTCAACAAGCGGCGCGTCCGCGAGTCCGACCTGAACGGCTTCCTCACCTACACCAACCAGGTGGCGCGCAGCAGCGGTGACCTGGGCACGACGGGCCTGGTCCCGTTCTTCCAGAACTACGTCACCGACCCGTTCCTGTCGGACGCCCAGTACCGCGCACTGAACCGGCGGGAGTTCGCCCCGGTGTACGACCAGCGGCATAACGTCGCCCTGGTCATCAACAAGCGCCTGAGCAAGAACTTCGAGACGACACTCCTGGTGGACGCGGGCAGCGGCTACCCGTTCGCCGGCGGCACGCAGTCGGACACGTCGTATTTCGCCGCGGACTCGCAGCACAGCGCCAAGCAGTTCGGCGCGGCCGAATTCACCGAGGTCCCGATCGTCCTTCTGAACGGGCGGACGCTCCAGCCGCAGAACCCGGTCGTCGGCCGCTCCGGCTGGCACTACAAGGTCAGTATCAACAACAACTTCTACATCAACCGTGATTCGTGGCTGTTCCTGAACATCGACAACGTGTTCGACAGGCGGTTCGTCACCGCGTATTCGACCGCGGATAACAACGGGAACCTGTACTACAACGCCCCGACGCCGGAGCGGCCGCAAGGGACCAACTACTACGGCAAGGCGACGGTGCTGGAGCCGGCCTTCATCTCGTTCGGCGTGCGGACCCGGTTCTAAGCGGCTGTGCGGCAGGGGGCGCCTTTCGGAGCCCCCTGCCCCGCTTTCGGTTCGTCGCGCCGCCCGCCCCTCCGGCGACACCCCCACAAAGCTCAAAAAGGAATCGACACGATCCCATGCATCCCTCATCCCGGAAAAGAAGGACGGCGCCCCTCGTACTGCTCGGCCTCGCGCTCGCCGGCTTCGCGCTCGCCGGCTTCGCGCTCGCCGGCTGCGGCGGCGCCACCACGGCCACGGAGCAGCTCACCCCGACCCGCGACGCCAGTCCCACGGTGTACGGCCTCCAGGCGGAAGCCTTCTTCCAGGGGGGCGAGTTCCTGCAGACCAGCGGGCTCGGCACCCCGGACGGCGCGACCGGCTTCCTCACCGGCGCGGTCGACTACGCCGGCACGCCCATCCCCATCCAGGACGTCGGCAACGGCAAGATCCCGCTCGGGTTCGCCCCCCGCGGCACCTACATCAACCGCGAACCGAGCGGCGCTGTCGCCCCGGGTACGCAGGTCATCTTCGGCGCGTATCTGGCCAACGGCATCGACGCCGCTTCCGGCGACCTCGTGGACCTCGACCCTTCCGGCGTCACGCTGACCACGCGGCGCCCGGACGGGAGCGAGCAGATCCCCGGCTTTTCGCTGCCGCTCAACTTCAGCCTGAACCCGGAGGGCGCTCTCGCGAACGCGCAGTACCGCACCGCGCCGTTCACCCTGCCGTTCGGCACGACCGGGCTCCACAGCTTCGCCGTCACCGTCACCGACGTGCGCGGGGCCTCGAACCCGCTGGGCACCAGCACCACCTTCTTCGACGTGGTCGTGGTCACGCCGACCGACGTCGCCATCGTGGCCCGGATCCTCGACGACGCGGGGGACCCCGCCCCTGGCGCGACGGCGACGATCACCAATCCCGTCGCCGACGCCCGCGCCCAGACCACCGCGGACGATAACGGCGTGGTGGTCCTGTTCACGACGCCCGGCGTACAGACCTACACCGTGACCATCGGCGACGCCGCCTATACGGGCACCATCGACGTGAGCGCGTCGGCGGGCCAGGCCGTGGCGACCGATGCGGAGGGAGCCCCCTTGGCCTTCTCGCCGCCGGGGCCCGGCGTGGGCGCGCCGTAGCATAGCAGGCGGCCACCACCAAGGTCATCACCAGAAAGGCCCCGGCAGACTCCGCCGGGGCCTCTTCTTTCACCTCCTCGCGCCGCGGGGTGCGGCGCGCCGCACCCCGCGGCGCGCCGCCGCCCCCCACATTCAACGATGGTGCTACTATACAGAATGTGCCGTGCGAAGCACGCGTCCCCTAAGAGACTCAAACAAAAATGGCTGGCTGGGTAGAACCCAGCCATGGCTAAAGAACTGGTCAGCGATGAACTCTGGGCGCTGGTCGAGTCGCTCCTGCCGCCGCACCGGGCGGCGCCGGGCAAGCGCGGGCGGCCGCCGGTCCCCGACCGCGCCGCTTTGACGGGGATCCTCTTCGTCCTGAGGAGCGGCATCCCCTGGGAGATGCTGCCGCGCGAGATGGGCTGCGGTTCGGGCATGACGTGCTGGCGCCGGCTGCGCGACTGGCACCGGGCCGGCGTGTGGCAGGGGCTCCATGAGGCGCTCCTGGCGAGGCTGGAGGCCGCCCACCAGATCGATTGGAGCCGCGCCAGTGTGGATTCGGTCTTCGTGCGCGCCAAGGGCGCCAAAAAGGGGGCGCTTCCAGCCAGGCGGTCGGCCCGTCGCCTGTGGACCGGGCCAAAGCGGGGACCAAGCGCCACCAGGTCGTAGACAGGAACGGCCTGCCGCTGGCGACAATCCTCTCGGGTGCCAACGTCCCCGACGGCCGGAAGCTGCTCGCGACGGTGGACGCGATCCCCGTCGTGGGTCGGGAGCGGGGCCAGGCACGCTCACGCCCCCAGAAGGTTCACGCGGACAAGGCCTACGACGATGAGGCGCTGCGGCGGGGACTGAGGGAGCGCGGGATCGAGCCGCGCCTGGCCCGACGCGGCGTGGAGAGCGCCGAGACGCTGGGGCGCTTCCGCTGGGTGGCGGAGCGCACGTTCAGTTGGCAGCAGGGGGCGCGTCGCCTGCGCATCCGCGACGAACGGCGCGACGACATCTACGAGGCGTTCGTTAAAATCGAGAACGCGCTGGTCTGCTGGGGCAGGATCAATGGACATTTTTGTTAGAGGCTCTAAGCGACGTCGTCGTTCGGCGCATAGCCTGCATCGGCCTCGGCGCCGAAGAGGATGTGGCACACGCGCATGTCTTCGAGAACATGGCAGCGTTGGCCCAGACGGGCGCCTTCCTCGGCTCCTGCTCACTGACACGACAGATGGAAGCGTATCAGGCCTATGAAGCGGCGCTCACCTATGCGCACGGACAGCGCGCCCAGGACCCCAGTGTCATCAACGCGTCCATCGTCTCCGCCGTCGAGGGGAACTACGGAAACTTCCATCTGACGGAGAAGACCAAAAACAGCCGGCTGTGGATCTCGCCGCTCATGCCGATCTACTGGTTCTTCGATCTGCCCGCCGTCGCGGCACGGAACCTGTTCCTGCCGGAACTGGGGCAGAGCCGGACCTTCGGCGAGGCGTTTCAGGCGGTCGCCGATTGCCGCGCCCGGTTTCCCGAGCGGCCGCCGAGCCGGATTCCGCTGCCGTAGCCGCCCGGGGTCAGTCCGTGCGTCTTCGGCAGTTCTAGCGGTCGCGGCCGACGACGTAGCGGGCGAGGCGTTCCAGGGCGTCGCGGTACGGGCCGGGGGCGAAGGGGGCGAGGTGGGTCGCGGCCTGCTCGGCGTGCCTTGCGGCGGTACAGCGGGCGGCCTCGAAGCCTCCGTGCCGCGCGATCAGGGCGGTGACGGCGGCGATGTCGGACTCCGTGAGCGGCGCGCCGGAAAGTACGGCGCGCAGCAGGGTGCGGTCCTCGGCGTCGGCGACCTTCAGGGCGTGGATCAGGGGCAGGGTCACGCGGCCGTCACGCAGGTCGGTTCCCAGCGGCTTGCCGGTCTTCTTGGGGTCGCCCAGCAGGTCGAGCAGGTCGTCCGCGATCTGGAAGGCCATCCCGAGCTGGTAGCCGTACAGGCGCAGGCGCTCGCACTCGTCGGGCTCGCCGCCGCCCAGCATCGCCCCGGTCCTGCAGCAGCCCGCCAGGAACTGGGCCGTCTTGCGCCCGATCACCTCTTCGTACGTCGCCTGCGTGATCTCCAGATCGTGCGCGACCGCGGCCTGCAGCACCTCGCCCTCGGCCATGGCGACCGTGACGTCCGAAAAGACGCGCACGGTCTGGAGGTTCTCGTCGTTGTAGGCCAGGAGCGAGATCGACTTGGCGAGCAGGAAGTCACCGGTCAGGACCGTGATTCCGTTGCCGTACACGGCGTTGGCGGTGGGCTTCCCGCGCCGCTCGCGCGATTCGTCGACGACGTCATCGTGCATCAGGGTCGCCATGTGTATCATCTCGGCGGCGGCCCCGGCGGCGGCGGCGCGGTCCTCGGGGTAGGTGCGGCCGACGAGGCGGGCGGACAGGATGGCAAGCGCGGGGCGCAGGCGCTTGCCGCCCGCGAGCAGGGTGTGGTCCGACACGTCTCGGACCACGCCGATCTCGGAGCGCGTGGCCGAAGCCAGGCGCTCCTCGACCTGGGCGAGCTCGCGGCCGATGCAGGCGAGCAGGGGCGGCACGGCCAGCGGGCGGTGCGCCGCCGTCGAGGCGCTGTCCGAAGGCTTGGGCGTCCGGGAGGCGGACAGGGTCATGATTTCACCCCGCGATGCACGACAACGGTCCCGAACATCAGGTCGGTGACCCGCACGTCCCCCAGGCCGGCGCGCTCCATCAGGGACGTGAGCTCCTCGCGGGTCTGGAAAACGTCCACAGACGACGGGAGGTACTCGTACGCATGCCGGCGCCCCGAGACCAGACCGCCGACCAGGGGGATGAACCGGAAGCTGAGCCAGCGCCACAGCGCGCGCAGCGCCCGGTTCCGCGGCTGGTTGAACTCTAGGATGACGACCCGCCCGCCGGGCCGGGCGACCCGCGCCATCTCGCCCAGACCCCGTTCGATGTCGGCGACGTTGCGGATGCCGAAGGCGACCGTCACGGCGTCAAAAACGTCCGACGGATACGGCAGCGCCTGCGCGTCAGCCAGGGTCATGCGGACGACGGCGGGGGCGCATCGGCGCGCTTTGCGCTCGCCCAGGCGCAGCATCGGGAGCGAAAAATCGCCGCCGATCACGCGCCCCTCCCGGCCGACTCGGCGGGCCAGCTGGATCGCCAGATCGCCGGTCCCGGTGCAGACGTCGAGGGCGGTGTCGCCCGGCCGCAGCGCGGCCTGCGCGGCGGCCACGCGGCGCCATCCGTGGTGGAGGCGCGCCGAGAGCAGGGAGTTCAGCAGGTCGTAGCGCGGCGCGATCGCGTCGAACATCGCGCGCACGTACCGGTGCTTTTCGCCGGGGGCCGGGAGCGCCGCCGCCGCCGCCGAGCCCGGCTTTTCAGGTGTTTTCACAGCCACCGACAACGCCCTGCCCACCTTCCCGAGGCGACATTGTGATAGGCTTCACAAGCGCAAATGGAAAAAAGACCACCAGGGTCCGCGTGCGTTTGTCTGGTGGCGTTCCATGAACGGCATTTCGCGCCGATACTGGCAAGATTATACCACCGCGCCGCGGGAAAACGCAACGCGGGGCGGGGCCGGAAAAACCCGCGCCGGTGTCGAACAAAGCGGCATGGCTACCCCGACCCCGCCCGCCGGACGCGCGACCAACCCGGCACGGGCGCGCGACCACCTGGCGAACGAGCGCACGTTCCTGGCCTGGATACGCACGGGAGTCTCCCTGGTAGGCTTCGGCATCCTGACGGCGAAATTGCGGTACCTGCAGATCGACATCGGGGGCGCCGCGCCGCCTTTCCCCGCGCCCGCCGGCGGTCGCTCCGCGCTGCTCGGCGCGGCCTTCGCCGTTCTGAGCATCCTCGTGATCGTCCTGGGGAGCGCCCGCTACGCCGCCGCCGGGCGCGCCATCGAGCGCGACGAATTCGAGCCGCGCGGGGGGCAGATGCTGATGCTGGCGTTTCTGCTGGTTTTACTGGGGGTGGCGGTCCTGTTCTATCTGGCCGACCTGTGGCGGGCATGAAATGCGACGAGAAGGCGTCTGTCGACACCGCGTCGCCGGGGCCCCTGAGCGCTCGACAGGCGGCGAACTGCGCGCGAGCTACGTCCCATACCGGGGCCGTGCGAAGACCGGCCCCGTTTCGAACGGCTGCGCGGCCAGTCACTCTCTAGGGCGACGCGCGCGAGCACGGCGACGCCCGAGAACGGCCGCATGCGCGTCATCCCGGGCAGCCACGCCAGCGGCTTTTCCGAATCGAGGGCACTCGGGGCTACGGCGGGGTGTGCTTTTTCCCCGGGCCGCCGATAATCAAGGGGTATGGAAGAGCAAGTGATGACTGCGCCTGCCGGGATACATCGAGAAGCGTCCCGACTCCGTATCACGACCGCCTTCGGGCCGACGGCGGTGGCCGCTCCGGCACCGGGGGACGTGATGGCGATGACCGACGCGCTGACCGGCCTGAAGAGCCGCGCCTACTTCAGCGAGATGTTGGAGCGGGAACACCGGATCGCCGTCCGGTACCGCACGCCGCTGTCGCTGCTGCTGCTGGACATCGACGCCCTCCAGGATTTTAACGACACGTTCGGCCACGCCGCGGGCGACGCCGTGCTGCAAACGGTCGCCGGGCTGCTCGATCGGGGGAGCCGTGACACGGACGTCGTGGCCCGGTACGGGGGCGAAGAGTTCGTGCTGCTCCTGGCGCACACGGACGGCGCGGGCGCTCTCACCATCGCCGACCGGCTGCGCCGGTCGCTGGAGCGGGCCCCGTGGCCGCTGCGCCCGGTGACGGCCAGTATAGGGGTCTCGTGGCTGCTGCCCGGCATGGCGGACCCCGCACAGTTGGTCACCGACGCCGAGGTCGCCCTATACGCCGCGAAAAGCGGGGGGCGCAACCGCATCGTCTCTTCCGCCGACGCGCTGTTCGCGACGCGTTGAACAGTCTCGGTCCGACCGCCGTACCACGTCCATTTCTCCCAGAACGGGGCCCGATTTCCTCCCGTAGCGGCGATGCGGTCGTGAACTCGGTACGCCGCCATACGCGGAGCCACGTCACCAGCGCCTCGTTCCCCACTCCGTGTGCTCCCGCCGTAGCCGCGCACGGATCGGTCTTCCAATCACCGGCCGCGAGTGCGACGGGCCCAGGAATTCGTGATGGCTCTTCCATATCCGCGCGCTCAACGGCACCGTCATCAGAGGGCAGCCTGGGATTCTCGTCTTCGCCTTCCCGATAAGCGGTCGAAATAAACCTGAAACGCTTATTTGCTATTGACAGAATTTTGTGGAGGGTGTACTATCCTTTTCATCTAGGAGGTGCGTTACGATGATTGTTTCGCCACTACCCCGCTGTGCTCGCAGCGCGCGCCCCGTCACCAGCTCTTTCACCAACGTCCGGCGCGCGTTTACGCTGATCGAGCTTTTGGTCGTCATCGCCATCATCGCGATCCTCGCCGCCATCCTGTTCCCGGTCTTCGCCCAGGCCAGGGAAAAGGCACGGCAGGCATCTTGCCTGTCCAACAACAAGCAGATCGGGATGGCCGCGATCCAGTACGTTCAGGACTACGACGAAAAGTGGGCGTCCCAGGCCAACGCCGACATGAGCGTGGGCGACGGCCAGCTAGTCCAGGAGGCCGGCGGTCCCGGGTACAACTACTATAACCGGCTGTACGCGTATACCAAGAACAAGCAGATCTGGCTCTGCCCGTCGAACCAGCCGAACGGCGCACTGAGGGTCGCGCCACCGAACATGGGTTACCACATGAACGGCGCCGTCTTCATCCCCGCGGGGCTGTCGGATGCGGCCATCGCGGCGCCGGCCAACCTGTTCATCATGCGGGAAAGCGGACGCGGCTTCGTTTTCAATCGGGCCTATCTCCGCCCGATACCGGCTAATCCGCCGGGCAAGCCCAACCCCTCCTGTGATGACGTCATCAACTACGAGAAGGGCAACCCGACCATCAACAAGATGCCCCACAACGGCGGGTTCAATCTGGCCTTCGCCGATGGACACGCCAAGTGGTACAAGTCGGGCAACACCCTGAATCTGGCCCACTTCCCTGAGGATGAGGACAAAAGCCCCGAGCGTCATCCTACCTGGGATTACTGCAACGTAAGATAGACGGACCCGAATCCAAGAACGACGGGCGCGGTCCCGGTGCGAGCACAGCGACGAGGTCGCGTATACGCACCGGGACCGCGCCCGTCGTTTATGGCGTCAGCCCGTCACGCACGGACACGTCGGATCGGCACGAGTCCCAGCCGTCCCCCAGGGCGGCGATCCGGTCGCGGTACTCGATACGCCGCACCCAGTCCCGGGGCCAGGCAGCTAGGCCGTGCCGGGCGCCGGCGAACGCGCCCGCGAGGCTGGCGATGGAGTCCGAATCCCCACTCGTGACTGCCGCGCGCCGGACGGCCGCCACCGGGTCGTCCGGGAACAACAGGAAGCACAGGAGTCCGGTCGCCAGCGCCTCCTCCGCCACCCAGCCCCCGCCCGTCGCCGCGCAGGGATCGGCTTCACGGTCGCCCGCGGAAAGCGCGGCGTCCAGACGGTCCAAAACCTCCAGGCACTCGTCCCAGCCCCGCGCGATGAAGTCCGCCGCAGAGCGGGCGCCCGGCCGCTGCCAGAGCGGGCCGAGCCAGTCGTCGTGGTAGACCAGCCGCTGCGAGCGCGCGTAGTCGCGGAGCCGCGCCGGCAGCGTCGCCGGCGGGCCGTCCGCCGCCAGATCGGCCACCGCGTAGGCGGTGAGGTCGGAAGCGGCAAGCCCGGTCGGGTGGCCGTGCGTCAGCGCGGCCTGGAACTGCGCGAGTGCCGCCCGCCCGTCCGGCCCCACGCCCGGGAGCAGCCCGACCGGCGCGACGCGCATGTTCGCGCCGCAGCCTTTCGACCCGGCCACGGTCGCCTCGTGCCAGGGCGCGCCCCGGAGCAGGTTCCCGCAGGCCTGCATGCACGTCATGCCGGGGGCGCGCGTGTTGTCCGGGCTGACCATCCAGGCCACGAAGGCGCGCCGAAGTGGGGCTTCCACCGTCCGGGCCGTGTAGGGCGGCACGGTCTCCGCGAGCGCTTCCCCGACCGCGAGGGCCATCTGGGTATCGTCGGTGACGCGGGCGGGGTCTCCCAAAGGTTCGGGCGGCCCTTGCGGTCCCCAGCGCTGTTTGATGGCCTCTACGCTCAGGAACTCCGTGTCGGCGCCCAGTGCGTCCCCCAGGGCGAGGCCGAACAGGCATCCGGAAGCGTGGTGTCGGGTGTTCATGGCGTTAGTGTACCACATACACATTGTCTTTGACACGCGAACCGCCGCCGTGCTAAAATAGACCACTTTATGTCCCTTCGGGACGGTTGCGCGTTGAGCGGCGGACGGGGCTTTTCACGCTCGACACTCAGCCGTTTCGGAAAAGGCGATTCAGGGGGTTGCGTTCAGTGACAGCAGGCACCGGGAACGGGGAGAAACTGCGGTTCGGCATCGTCGGGTGCGGCGGCATCGGGCCGACGCACGCCGGGGCGCTCGGGCAGATCGCCGACGCCGAGCTGGTGGCCGTCGCGGACGTGGTGGCGGAACGGGCCGGGGCGCTGGCGAATAAGCATGGCGTCGCGCGCGTCTACGGCGACCACGCGGCACTGCTGGCCGACCCGGACGTGGACGCCGTGTGCATCTGCACCCCTTCGGGCATGCACGCCGACCAGGCCGTCGAGGCGCTGCGCGCGGGCAAGCACGTCGTCGTGGAAAAGCCGATGGACGTGTCGCTGGCGGCCTGCGACCGGCTGATCGCCGCCGAAGACGAGACGGGCAGGACGCTGGCCATCATCAGCCAGCACCGCTTCGACGCCGCGACGGTCCTGGTCAAGGAGGCCGTCGAGCAGGGCAAACTGGGACGGATCGTGCTCGCCGACGCGAGCGTCAAATGGTGGCGCACGCAGGGTTACTATGATTCCGGCGACTGGCGCGGGACCTGGCGCTGGGACGGCGGCGGGGCGCTGATGAACCAGGGCGTGCATACCGTGGACCTGCTGCAGTGGCTAGCGGGCGGCGTCTCGTCGCTGTGGGCCCAGACGCGCACGGCGGCCCACGAGCGCATCGAGGTCGAGGACATCGCCGTGGCCGCTTTAACGTTCGCGAATGGGGCGGTCGGGACGCTCACGGCGACGACGGCGGCCTACGAGGGCTTCCCGGTCCGCATCGACATCTACGGCACGGAAGGGACCGCGATCCTGGAAGGCGACCGCCTCAAGACGCTGAAGCTCAAGAACGGCGAGGAGTACCGGAGCGAGGAGGCCGCCGCGCACGCACTGTCGGTGGCGAGCGGCGGGACCGCATCGGTGCGCGAGGAGGCCGCCGGGCGCTCCACCGCCGCGGATCCGGGCGCGGTCTGGGGCGACGCCCACCGCGCCCAGCTCGAAGACTTCATCCGCGCGGTCCGCACGGGCGCGAAGCCGCTCATCGACGGGCGGGCGGGGCGCAAGCCGCTGGAGATCATCACGGGCGTCTACGAGTCCGCCCGCACGGGCCAACCGGTGACCCTCGGAAAGTAGGCCCCGGCGGTGGCGAAAGGCGAACGTGGCTGGGCGCAGCTCGACGCGTACGAAGCGGAGTACGCGGAACGGCTGGCGGACGAGAAGAAGCGCGGCGGCGAGTCGCAGTTCCTGGACTACCTGGACGGCCTGGCGTCGGGCCGGGAGCGCTTCTATTCCGACGAGGTGAACGCGCGCGACGCCGAGACCGGTCGCCTCTTCGCGCTGCGCGGCAAGATCCTGGGCCTGCGGGAAAAGCTGGGCCAGCCCATAGAGGGGTTCCTCGACGCGGAAAAGCCGTACCTTCGCGCCGCCCCGGGCGGAAGCCGGGCCGACCGGAAACGCTCCCCCATCCGGTTCCTGACCGACCCGCCGCCGCCGGGTCACCGCTACCCGGTCACGATCGACGAGATCAAGGCCACGCTCGCGGAACTGCCGCCGGAGCACGCGGCGACGGTGCGCGAGATTCGGCTGTCGAACCAGAAGAACACCGGGACCGACGGCGACTGGCTCGACGGCGAGATACGCCTGCACTGCCTGATCCGCGACGACGGCCGGCGGATACTCGGCCGCCGCGAGCGCACGGACGACGTGGAGCGATTCGGCGGCTCGCTGGAGTGGGACGGCAATAAGCTGGTCGCCCGCTGGCCGCTCGACGCGTACAAGACGTTCGTGCTCCGGCGCGTGCTGATCCACGAAGTCGCCCACGGCGTGGCCGAACTGCCCGGCAACGCCGAGGCCGTGCGCCGGGCGGGCAGCGTGGAAAAGTTCTGCGAGCAGTACGCGGAGAACTTCTACCGCCCACCCGGCCGCGCGGTCCGGCTGGCGTTCTAAGACCACGGCGGGGTGTGTGCCGGCCGCACGGGACGGGTTCACATTCCGACCGGCATATAATGTTTCCGTAGCGCCTCAGAACGGAGAACCCGATTGCAAACCACGCTGCAAGCGCACCGCATCGAAACGACGATGCTCCAGGACGGTACACTGACCCTGAATCACCTGCCGTTCCATGCAGGCGATGCTGTCGAGGTAATCATCCTCCCGCATCCGCCGTCAAAAATCGCCGACGGATCAGACCTCTACCCGTTACGCGGGACGAGCCTGCGCTTCGACCGTCCCCTCGAACCCGTGGCACCGGAAGATTGGGACGTCGCGCAGTGATCGTGCTGGACACGCACATCTGGATATGGTGGGTTCATGGCGATCCTCAGTTGACACAGGTGTATCAGGACTTCATACAGCTAAACGAGACGCAGGGCCTCGGGATCAGTGCGATCTCCTGCTGGGAGGTCGCAAAGCTCGTCGAGCGCGGACGCCTGGCACTGCCCGTACCGGTCGTGGACTGGCTGAGCCAGGCGTTGGGCTACCCCGGCGTTCGCTTGCTCGATTTATCGCCGCAGATCGCCGTGGAGTCAACACAATTGCCGGGCACGTTTCACCGCGACCCCGCGGACCAGATCATCGTGGCTACGGCACGCGTCTTTGATTCCCCGCTGACCACGATGGACCAGAACATCCGGGCGTACCCACACGTGCGGATAGCCCCATAGGCAACGCTTGACCGTAGGCAGTGGTATACAGAGTACATGAGCAATCAGGACGAAGTTATCGAGGAGTTTCTGGAGGGGCAGCCGCGGGCGCAGGCCTGGCGCGAGATGCGCGAAACGCTGGAGGCGCGGCTGAAGGACGCCGTCGCCGCGCGCGACGGGATCGACCCCGAGGACCCGCAACTCCCGGCGCTGGAGCGCCGCGTGCGCGATCTGCGCGCGCAGGTGGCAGCGCTGGCGCAGGAAGAAGCGGTCACGCAGTTCGTGGAGGAGTCGGTGCGCGCCTCGCTGAGCCGGCCCCGGCCGTTCGACGAGTTCGACGACGAGGAAGACGGGTAGAAGGCGGCGCGCCGGGATGCCACGCTGCCAGCGAACGTTCTACCGTCTCCGTGAAGGCGGCCGGGTGGCCGAGAGCGGCGCGACGCGCTGGGTCTGCCCCCACTGCCCGGACGCCGAAATGTACGAGACGGTCCAGGGCGGCGACCTCCAGGGCTACGCGGACCTTGCGTATGCGTTTTGCGCCGACGGCTTCGGCCCGCCGCGGGACGCCCACCGCCCCACCCTCCTTCTGCTCGGCCTGCACCCCGAGTGCGCGTACGAGCCCGAGGAGCGGCGCTACGACATCTATCTTCAGCGCGGGTCGGACCCGTGGCAACAGCGGCTGCAGATCGGGCACGAGATGTTCCACCGCACCTGCTCCTGGGGGCGCGTCTTCCACTGGAGCCACGAGATGCTGGCCTGCATGGTCTCGGTCCGACTGCTGCACCGCCACGGCCTGCCGGAGTATGCGCGGATCATCGAGCAGAACTGGCTGCGCGACGCCGATAAATTGTCCCTGGCCGCGATGCAGGCCACGGATCTGTGGGCCACCTCCTGCTACCCGCCGGGGTTCTACGGACGGGCGTACGCGGTCGGGGTCGCGCTGACCGAGGCGGTCGGCTGGGACCGTCTTCGCCCGCTGGCGCGCCGCTTCTGCCCGTACGGCGCGCCCGACGTCGACGGCTGGCTGGCGGGCTTGCCGCCCGCCGTGCGCGCCCGCGCCCGCGCCGTCCTGTCGGGAACGGGCGGCCCCGGGGTACAATAGCGACACACCATGCTGCGCGGCATCTTTTTCGATCTGGACGACACGCTGATCGGCTACGCGGACGCCGAGCGGAGCGCGCTCGAAGTCGGCTGCGCGCTGGCCGCCCGCGCCAACCCGGCCATCGACACCGACGCGCTGTACCAGGCCATCTACGACGCCTACGAGAAAAACTACGCCTACGGGACGCCCGGCTATACCGACCTCGCCCATCTGCCCGTGGACGCGTTCCGCCGTCGCCTGACCGCCGAAGCGCTGGCGGCACTGGGCGTCCCCGACGCGGCGCTCACGGAAGCCATCGTCTCGGCCTACGCGGCGGCGGAGACCGAAGCGTTGCGGGCGTTCCCGGACGCGGAGACGACGCTGTCGTGGCTGCGCCCGCACTTCCGCCTGGGCCTGATCACCAACGGGCCGTCGGCGATGCAGCGCGCCAAGCTGGGCGCGCTTGCCCTCGACGGCTATTTCGAGGCGATCGTGGTGGACACGGAGTTCGGGCACCCCAAGCCGGACGAGCGCATCTTCCAGCACGCCGCGCGGCAGGTGGGCCTGGCCCCCGACGAGCTGCTTTTCATCGGCAACTCGCTGGCCCACGACATCGCGGGCGCGCGCGCGGCGGGGTGGGCCAGCGTGTGGCTGAGCACCAGTCCGCTGCCGGCCGATCATGACGGCCCGATCCCGGACTACACCATCTCGCGCCTGTTCGACCTGATGACCCTTCCCCCGGTCGCCGAAGCGCTGCCCCTGCCGGAGAAAGTCTGAGCCCATGCCTGCCGCCTGGTTCACGCCCCTCGTCGTGCTGCTGGCCGCTACGGCGGCATCGGCCGCGCCCGCCCGGGAGGCGGAGAAGCCCGCCCGTCAGGTGCGCTTCGCGGTCCAGATCACCCGGACCGACGCCGCCGACGCCAGAGCCGCGGCCGGGGCCGCTCAAGTGCTCGGCTTGCCAGTCATCACTACGCTGGACAAGAACACCGGCTCTATCGCCGTTTCCGGCACCGACCTGTCCTATTCCCTGTCGCTCTCGCCGGGCGTCGAGGCGGGCAACAACGTCGCGCTGCTCTGGAACCTCCAGCTCTCCGGCCGCGGCCTGCCGGGCGCGACGGCGGTGACCATGACCGGGGCCTCGCGCGTCGCCGCCGGTAAAGCGGAGCCCGTCGCCGAGATCACGCTGAAGGATCCCAAAACGGGCCGCCACTCCACGTTCCGGGTCCTGGTCACCACCACGGTGGTCGAGGCGACCGGCCGCGCCGGGTCCGTTTCCGGCTCCCCCTGACCACAAAGCGGGCCCGCAAGGGTGCCGGGAAATCCGTGCATCTTTTTTGTCGGGCCTCCGTGTGGCTTACTTTTTCTTTCGCACGGGTACCCTTCAATCATCAACGGCTTCGTGCGCGGCATTCTGTACCGAGCGCCGGCTGAAGCCGAAAGGGAATGAGCAGTCCGGTGGAAACGGGTCGCGTCCTGCATGCTGCACCACGCCTGTGGACCCCGTCGCAGGGTCCGTCCGGCCTTCTCGTGGTGGCGCGGCGCCAGCCGCTTGTCGCGGTGATCGGCAACCGGCTGTTTTCGGTGGGAGACGAGGCAACCGCTTCGCGCGAAGGGAGACAAACGGTGACGCTCGGCGGACTAATCGTGATCAGCAGCATGCGGCAAGGGGAGCCGAAGCGGGTCGTCGGTCATCCCGACCTCGCCTCGGGCGCCAGCGTCCGTCATCGGGACACGCTGTACGTTTCGGTTTCCGAGGCCATCTACCGGCAGACGCAGGGCGAGGAGGTCGAGGTCCATCTCACGCCCGGCGCGGACGACGAGGAAGCGCTGTCGAGCTTCCGCACGCGGGCGCGCCGCCGCTGGGAGAACGACCGGCTCCCGGACGGCTGGACGCGCCCCCTGCCGCCGCCCAGCCCGAAAGAGGACGTCCCCTGCACCGGCGGCGACGACCTGCCCGACGAGCTGCGCGCCCTGGCGGAGCAGATCAAGGCGAAGGCCGAACGGACTTCCTGACCCCCTGAACCTATCCCCCCTGCCCCCTTCCCTGCCGAGCGGCTTCGCCGAGGGAAGGGGGAGCTATCCACATTCCCCTGGCGATGCTACGCGCGGGACGTGGGGCAGACGGAAGCTTCAGGGGGCGACGTGCGGGAGCCCCCGTGGGACTCGCCTTGCCCGTGCCGCTGGCTCCCC
>CADCTO010000620.1 GCA_902805585.1 uncultured Armatimonadota bacterium
GAGCGAGTTCGACGGCGAAGGGCGACACCGAATCCGTCAAGCCCGGGGAGCGGGCGGACTCCGACGCGGACGCCAGCAGCGCGGCGTCCGGCACCTCGTCCTGCGCCCCCGGACGCCACGTATCGAAGCGCCGCCAGTCTCCGCCGGCAGGGTCGAAGCGCAAAAAGGTCGCCCCATCCGGCTGACCTAACCGCGCCATAGTCACCCACACGGCCCCTCCCGCACCCGCCGCTACGCCCACGGGATGGCCGTCGTAGGGGTAGCCGTTCAGCCGACCGGACCTGTTCGGCGCGGGCAGCGCGTGGTCCGTCACGTCGTCCCCGGTGATCCTCGCGTCGCGCGCGGGTGCCGCGACCCGGGCGAGACGCCAGCGAGCGGGATCCCGGCCACCGGCACGCGGGCGGGTGAGCAGCCACCAGGAGCCACCTATCCTGGCACCCGTGAACAGGGCGCGATCCGGCAGGAAGCGCTGCCAGCCGCCGCCCTGGCGCGCGTAGCGGAACAGGCCGGCGTCGGTGCCCAGCCAGAGCGTCCCCGGTTCAGCCCGCGCGAAGACCACCTGGACTGGGGCGCCGGGCACGGACCCGGCCGCGGGCGGCGAGACCGCCTCCAGGCGGTGTGTCCGGCGATCCCAGATCAGCAGACCCGCCTCCTTTGTGGGCCAGGCCGTGCCCAGCGAGAAGCAGACGAAATCGGGTGCGGCTGCCACGACCGGCCTCTCGTGCGGGAACGGGTGCGTCGGACGGAAGTTCGGGTCCGCGCCCTCCAGGGATACCTCGCGCAGCGTCTGCCAGCGTTGAGTACGGGGGTCGAACCGGCAGAACGCCATGGCCGGCGCCCCCGCCCGCAGCAACCGGACGATGCACCAGGCCTCATCCCCATCGGCGGCCAGCGCGACGACCGAGTTTTCGGGGAGCCCTTCCGCCCGCGTGTAGTGCCGGACGGTCTTGCGCTTCCGGTCCAGACGCTTCACGCCTGCCGGGGTGCCGATCCAGGTGAGATCGCCGGCCCGGGCGTAGCAGGTGAAAAGGTTCACGGCTCGGCTGTAAAACGCGCCCGTTTTATCCTCGCTGACCAGCGAGAGCGGCGGCCAGACGGGATGGCGCTGCCCGAACGGGACGGACGCCCAATCGGTACGGACGGGGATCGACGGCGGGTCCGTGCGTGCAGGATGGACGGCGGAAGCCGCCGCCGCGGGCCTGGCCGCGAGCAGGCAGCCGGCGGCGGCCGTTGCCGTCAGGAGGAGCGCGGGGCGCGATCGACGGGCGGATAGGTGTGTCTTCTGCATGTGACTATGGAAAGGGCCGCTCCGGCAGGCGGCGGAGCATGCCACTCGTTGAGAGTGTTCGACGCACGCCCCGCCTTCATCCTTTGTGCCACTGCAATTTCCGGCCGTTTCGGGAACGGCCCCGGCCCGGTCGCCGGCCCGGCATGATCCCTCTCTTGACGCCGCCCTTGCCGCGTCGCTATACTGGCACCAACAACGACGCGATCACGAAGGAACGAAAGCGATGGCATCCCCCACGGAATCAACGGCGATCGAGGCGCTGCTCCACGAGGAGCGCGTGTTCCCCCCCGACCCGGCGTTCACCCGGAACGCGAACGTGAACGACCCCGGCGTCTATGAGCGGGCCCAATCGGACCCGGAAGCCTTCTGGGCGGACTGGGCGCGGCAGCTCGACTGGATCAAGCCGTGGGACACCGTCTGCACCTGGGACCCGCCGCACGCCCAGTGGTTCGTCGGCGGCCAGATCAACGTGTCGGCCAACTGCCTGGACCGGCACCTGAAGACCGCCCGGCGCAACAAGGCCGCGATCATTTTCGAGGGCGAGCCGGGCGACACGCGCGTCCTCACCTACCACGACCTGTGGCGCGAGGTCAACCGCTTCGCGGGCGTGTTGAAGAACCTGGGCGTGAACAAGGGCGACCGCGTCACCATCTACCTGCCGATGATCCCCGAGGCGGCCGTCGCGATGCTGGCCTGCACGCGCATCGGCGCTCCGCACTCGGTCGTCTTCGGGGGCTTCTCCGCGGACTCGCTGCGCGAGCGCATCAACGACTCGCAAAGCAAGGTGCTGATCACCTCGGACGGCGGCTTCCGGCGCGGGAACGTCGTGCCGCTGAAGGCGGCCTGCGACGCGGCGCTCGACGGTGGCGCGTGCCCGAGCATCGAGAGCGTGATCGTCTTCAACCGGACCACGACCGACGAAAGCCAGACGCCGATGCAGGCGGGGCGCGACCACTGGTGGCACCGCCTGCTCGAAGACGCCCCGCGCCTGGTCGAGCCCGAGCCGATGGACTCCGAAGACCCGCTCTACATCCTCTACACGTCGGGCTCGACCGGCAAGCCCAAGGGCATCCTCCACACCACGGGCGGCTACCTGACCCAGGTCCACGCGACCACCAAGTGCGTGTTCGACCTGAAGGACGAGGACGTGTACTGGTGCACGGCCGACGTCGGCTGGGTGACCGGCCACTCGTACGTCGTGTACGGCCCCCTCGCGGCGGGCGCGACGGTGCTGATGTACGAGGGCGCGCCCGACTTCCCGGCGCGGGACCGCTTCTGGGCGCTGGTCGAGAAGTACGGCGTGACGATCCTGTACACCGCCCCGACCGCCATCCGCGCCTTCATGAAGTGGGGCACGGAGCACCCGGACAAGCACGACATGACCAGCCTGCGCCTGCTGGGCTCGGTCGGGGAGCCCATCAACCCCGAGGCGTGGATGTGGTACCACGAGCACATCGGCGGCGGGCGCTGCCCCGTCGTGGACACCTGGTGGCAGACCGAGACGGGGGCCATAATGATCACCCCGCTGCCCGGCCTGGTCGCCACCAAGCCCGGCAGCGCGACCCGTCCCTTCCCCGGCATCGAGGCGGACGTCGTGGACGAGCAAGGCAACTCCGTGCCCCCCGGCGGGGGCGGCTTCCTGGTGCTGCGGCGCCCGTGGCCGTCGATGCTGCGCACGCTCTGGGGCGACGACGCGCGCTACCGGCAGGTGTATTGGAGCCGGTTCGACGGGCGCTTCTACTTCGCGGGCGACGGCGCCAAACGCGACGAGGACGGCTACTTCTGGCTGCTCGGCCGGGTCGACGACGTGATGCTGGTGGCGGGCCACAACATCAGCACCATGGAGGTCGAATCCGCCCTGGTGGACCACCCGTCGGTGGCCGAGGCGGCGGTGATCGGGCGCACGCACGAGATCAAGGGGCAGGCCATCGCCGCCTTCGTGACCGTAAAGGACGGCACCGGCGCGACGCCGGAGTTCGCGGCCGAGCTGAAGGAGCACGTGTCCAAGAAACTGGGCGCGATCTGCCGCCCCGACGACATCCTGTTCTCGGCCGAGCTGCCCAAGACGCGCTCGGGCAAGATCATGCGCCGCCTGCTGCGCGACATCGCCGAGGGCCGCGCCCTGGGGGATACGACCACGCTGGCGGACCCCAACGTCGTGTCTAGCCTCAAGGACCGGTACGAGAGCCAGGAGGGATGACCCCTCCCCCTGCCCCCTGCCCTCGGAGGGGAGGGGGCAGGGGGAAATCCGGCCGGGGGTGGTCGCAGGACCTTTGAAGGCTTCTCAGTCACTCCCCCTCCCCTCGGAGGGGAGGGGGCAGGGGGAGGGGTCACGGCACCCTGCCCGCGTCGGGGGCCTGCGCGTCCTTGATGACGCCGACATGGCCCTCGAGTTCTAGCTGCGTGACGCCGTCGAGGGGCAGGC
>CADCTO010000621.1 GCA_902805585.1 uncultured Armatimonadota bacterium
TCCGTGCTGGTCACGTCGCTGGTGTGGGGCAAGTTCGAGCAGCAGCTCAAGCAGCAGAAGAGTGAGTCGGTCGGCAAGCACAGCGCCGACGTCGGCAAGGTGTCCATCGCCATCGCGGCCTTCTCGCTGGGCGTTTCCAACATGCGGCGGCGCAAGGCCCGCACCGCGCTGACCTGCGTGACGCTGATCCTGCTGACGTTCACGGTCCTGGCGTTCACCTCCATCGTGCAGGACCTGCGCTTCAACGAGGTCGAGGCGCCCGGCAAGCCGGTCTACTCCGGCATCCTGATGCGCGACCCGAACTGGAACGCGCTCCAGCAGGTGGCCTACCGGCTTCTGGAAGACGAGTTCGGCGAGACGCGTCTGGTCGCGCCGCGCGGCTGGTTCCTGGGCACGCAGCCCGGCGAGCAGACGTTCATGACCCTGAAGCGCGCCGACCGGCAGTTCGACGGCAAGGGCGTGGTCGGCCTGTCCCCCCAGGAGGCGCAGGTGACGCACGTGGACCAGGCGCTCGCCGCCGGCCGCTGGTTCCAGCCGGGCGACACGCTGCACGTCATCCTGCCCCGAAAGATCGCCGACAGCCTGCGCGTGACGGACGCGGACGTGGGCTCGGCCAAGGTGGCGTTCTCCGGCCAGGACTACACGGTCATCGGCATCCTGGATCAGGACAAGTTCAAGACCATCCAGGACCTGGACCAGGAGCCGCTCACCCCGGTCGACTTCGTGCAGATGCAGCAGCTCCAGAAGCAGGGCAAGGTGGACAACTCGTCCGGCTTCCAGCAGTACCTGCACCTCGACCCGGACGTGATCTTCTTCATCCCGTACAAGACGCTGGTGAACCTGGGCGGCGACCTGCGCTCGATCGCCATGGGCTACGCGGGCAACGAGGATAAGGCGGTCTTGTCCGACCTGCGCGACAACCTGATGAAGCGGTTCGACATGAACCTCTACGCCGCGTACGACAACCCGGCCACCCCGGCGGTCGACCCGCAGATCCGGCGCTTCTCGTCCATCGCGGCCACGTCCGGCAAGGGCGTCGAGACGATCATCGTGCCGATCCTGATCGCGGCCCTGATCGTCCTCAACACGATGCTCGGGTCGGTCTTCGAGCGGGTCAAGGAGATCCACATCTTCTCGTCCATCGGCCTGTCGCCGACCCACATCGGCACGCTGTTCATGGCCGAGGCGCTCGTCTACGCCATCCTCGGCGCCGTCCTGGGCTACGTGGTCGGGCAGGCCATCTCGACCTTCCTCACGGCCACCGGGCTGTTCCCCGGCCTGTACCTGAACTTCTCGTCGGTCTCGGCCGTGCTCTCGACCCTGATCGTGGTCGCGGTCGTGCTGCTGTCCACGATGTACCCGGCGCGCAAGGCCTCGCAGGTGGCGACCCCGGCCATCCAGCGCTCGTGGAACGTGCCCGATCCGCAGGGCGACGAGTGGAAGATCCGCCTGCCGTTCGCCGTCACCGGCAAGCAGGCCGGCGGCGTGAACGGCTTCCTGGGCGAGTGGTTCCGGTCCTACGAGGGCTACTCGGTCGGCGACTTCATCACCGAGGGTATCTTCCACGACACCTTCGACACGGAGTACGGCGAGGCGTACCGCATCGGCTGCAAGGCGTGGCTGGCGCCGTTCGACCTCGGGGTCTCGCAGCACATCAAGCTGGAGACCGTCCCCACCGACCTGCCCGACGTGTACGACCTGCGCCTGACCCTGAACCGCGTGTCCGGCGACATCTCCAACTGGAAGCGCGTCAACCGGCGCTTCCTGAACACGCTGCGCAAGCAGTTCCTGATCTGGCGCACGCTCGACGCTTCCGAGCGTGAGCGCTACGCCGGCGGGGGAACGGTGGAGGCCGCGGGCGGCGACGGGGCGGCGGCGCCCGCGCCGGCAGGGGGCGCGGTCCCCACGCCGGCGCCCGCGGTATAGACGGGTAGCGTCGGCGGCGCTTCAGCTTCCGGGCCCGGCAAACCTGCCGGGCCCCGCCTGAAATCCTTCATCAACAAAGGCGAGGACATACGACGTGGCGGTCGAGCACGAAGAAAAGGATCGAGAAGCGGAGTTCGGCGGCGACGACATCGCCGCCGCCCGTGACCGTGTCGAGGACACTTCCCACGACGAGGGGAAGGTCCTGTACGAAGACGGATTCACGGCAAAGACCATCATCGGGTCGCTCTTCGTCGGGCTGATCATGGCCCCGGGAGCCATCTATCTGGGGCTGGTCGCGGGGCGCGGCCTGGGCGGCGCGGCCCAGTGGGTGACCATCGTCCTGTTCGCCGAGATCGCCCGCCGCTCGTTCCTGCCCCTGAAGCGCCAGGAGATCTACGTCCTGTTCTACGTGGCCGGCGGTCTCGCCGCCCTGGGCGGTAACAGCCTCGCGGGCGGGCCGGTCGGCGGCCTGATCTGGGCGCAGTATTTCGTGCAGAGTCCCCAGGCGGCGGCCATCGTCACCGACATCCCTGCGTGGTGGTCGCCGGGGCCCCTGTCTTCCGCCGTGCAGGGGCGCAGCTTCTTCGACCCCGGCTGGACGGCCCCGATCCTCGTGCTCCTGATCACCGCCCTGCTGGAACGCCTTTCGTGGATCCCGGCCGGCTACATCCTGTTCCGCGCCACCTCGGACGTCGAGCGGCTCCCGTTCCCGCTCGCTCCCGTCGCCGCCTCCGGCGCGACCGCTCTGGCCGAAGCGTCCACCAAAGAAGACTCGTGGCGCTGGCGCATCTTCTCGACCGGCACGACCATCGGCCTGGTCTTCGGGTTCTTCTACATCTCCATCCCCGTCTTTACGGGCGTCGTGTTCGGGACCGCGCTCACCCTGTTGCCCATCCCGTACCTGGACCTGATGAACTCGACCGAGTCCATCATGCCCGCCGCGCCCACGGGGCTCAACATGGACCTGGGGGCAGCCCTCGTCGGGTTCGTGCTCCCGTTCTCGCTCGTGATCGGGACGTTCGCCTCGTCCATCGTCTGCCAGTGGGGCGCGAACCCCATCCTGTTCAACATGGGCTACCTGCCGCGCTGGAAGCCGAGCATGGACACCATCTACACCAAGATGGCCATCGACTTCGACTTCTGGATGTCGGCCAACATCGGCATCCAGATCGCGATCGCGATCATCGGCCTGTATATCGTGGTCAAAGGCTCCATCGAGGCCGCCCGGGGCATCAAGGACCGGAACCGCGGCTCGTGGACCGACGTCCCGCGCGGGCGCGGTGACGGCCCGAACACCGTCAAGATCGCCGTCGTGCTCTGGCTCGTCGCCACGGTCTGCTACGTCCTGCTGACCCAGCGGCTGCTGCCCACGTTCCCGATGACGCTGATCCTGGCCTACGCCTTCCTGTGGACGCCGCTCAACTCGTTCGTTTCCGCCCGCATGTACGGCCTGACCAGCCAGGACGTCGACTTCCCGTTCCTGAAGCAGGTGACCATCCTCAAGAGCGGCTACACGGGCATCGACGTCTGGTTCGCCCCGATGCCGCTGCACGACTACGGCGGCCTCGCGCAGCGGTTCCGCGAGGTCGAGTTGACCGGCACCAAGTTCACGTCGATCCTCAAGGCCGAAGTGCTGATGCTGCCCATCCTGCTGATCGGCGGCTTCATGTACTGGCAGTTCATCTGGAACACGTCGCCGGTCCCGTCGCCGCAGTACCCGTACGCGCAGAAGATGTGGCCGGTCCAGGCGCAGAACCAAGCCATCTGGACGCCAAA